>JBAVVF010000077.1:0-5434 GCA_049697155.1 Anaerolineales bacterium | reverse complement strand
TGATCCTGTGTACATCTTTGCTACTGATGCTGCCTTCAGCCAGGACGCAGGCATTGCCCGAATATGCCGCGCAGACTGGCGAACCCTGTTTATCCTGCCACATCAGCCCATCGGGCGGCGGCTCGCGCGGGCCGCGCGGACAGGCCTGGGTCGCTTCGGACAAGCCGGGCGATGTGCCGGACCTGGCCCAGTCGCTCGAGCTGCTTGGCGTCGAGTTGAGGGTGGATCCGGATGATTTCATCGCAGCCGACGCGCAGGTCCAGGACGCGGAAGCTCTGGACATCTCACCCGACCAGAGTCAAAAACTGTATCGCTGGCTGAGTCAATATGACGGCAACTAACTCGAAATCAAAGTTCACACGGCGGGACTTCCTCAAAGTTGGGGGCGCGACCGTCGCGGCCGGGGCCGGGCTAAGCCTGCTGCGTCCGGAAGAGAAGCCGGCCGCGCAGGCTATCGCCGCACCGGAAGAAAAGGTCGTCACGACTACCTGCGCGTTGTGCCCGTCGGGCTGCGGGCTGGACGTACGCGTGGTGAACGGCAAAGCTGTCAAGGTCGAAGGCAGCGCGCTGCATCCGCTCAACCAGGGTGTGTGCTGCCTGAAGGGCCAGACCTCTCTCGAGATGCTGTACAGCCCCGAGCGGCTCGAGCGCCCGCGCATTCAGAAAGGTAAGCGCGGCTCGGGCGATTGGAAGGAAATTTCATGGGAGGAAGCGCTTGATATCGTCGCGGAGAAACTAACGGAACTGCGCGAAGCCGGAAAGTCTCACACCGTCGCCCTGATGCACGGCGACCTGCGCGGGCAGATGCGTCAGACGGTCCAGCGCTTCATGCATGCCTATGGCTCGCCGAACGTGATCTCGCGCGAAAGCCTGGGCGAGGGGACCGCCCGCATGGCGATGTGGCTTTCACAGGGTATCAATGGCTTGCCTGTGTATGACATTACGAATGCAAACTATGTCATGACCTTCGGCGGCAACCTACTCGAATCCAGCCGCAACGTGATCGGCTATCTCGGCGCGACGGCCTTCATGCGCCGCGGCCGCCCGCAGCGCGGCAAGCTCGTCGCGATCCATCCCCGGCTGTCGGTCACGGGCGTCAAAGCCGACGAATGGATCCCCATCCGCCCGGGCACGTACGGCGCGCTGGCGCTGGGCATGGCGAATGTCATCATCAACAGCGAACTGTATGACGAAACCTTCGTGCGCGACTTCACCTTCGGCTTCGAAGATTTCGAAGACGCGGAGGGGAAGACACACAAAGGTTTCAAATCACTGATCCTGGAATCATACACGCTCGAACGTGTTGCGAATGTCACGGGTATTACGACCGATATCATCGCGCGTCTGGCGGGCGAGTTCGCCACCAATCGTCCCGCTGTTGCCGTCCTGCCGACGGAAGCAGGCGAGCTGTCCAGCGGCAACGCGCTCTACACCGCGCTGGCGATCCATGCGCTCAACGCCCTGGTCGGTTCGATCGACGCCAAAGGCGGAGTGATCGTCCAGCGCTTCCCTGATCTGGCAGAGTGGCCCACCTACTCGCTCGACCGCATTGCGCGTGCAGGTGAAACTAAAGAGCGGATCGACGGCGCGGGGACGCAATTCCCGCTGGCCATCTCGGCGTACCAAAACGTGCCCGAGCGCATCCTGGCCAAGAAGCCTTACCTGCTCGAAGTGCTCATGCTCTTGAACGCCAACCCGCTCTACGACATGCCGGAGGATGGGCAATGTTTGAAGGCGCTTGAGAAAGTTCCGTTCATCGTCAGCTTTGCCTCGACGCTGGATGAAAGCGCGGCATACGCCGACCTGATCCTGCCGGCCAGCACTTTCCTCGAGATCTGGGGTGATGATTATCTCGAAGGCACAGGCTACGCGGGCATCTCGCTGCGCCGGCCGGTCGTCGAGTCCGTCCACGACACGCGTAACCCCGGCGACGCGCTGCTCGACCTGGCGCATCACATCGGCGGCTCGCTCGCAGAGGCATTCCCGTGGAAGACGTACAAGGACCTGATCGTGGATCGACTCTCCAGGTTCGATTGGGAGAAGCTCGAGTCCAACGGCAGCTGGTCAGAGATGGTCTATTTCAATGCAACGCCTGGAAGCCGGGCCTGGAGCGACGTCGTGGGCCGCGACCGCCTGAACGCGCCGAAGGACGGCCGCTTCGACTTCTTCTCCCGCGAGCTCTTCG
The DNA here is from genome assembly GCA_049697155.1 of Anaerolineales bacterium. Taxonomy (GTDB): domain Bacteria; phylum Chloroflexota; class Anaerolineae; order Anaerolineales; family Villigracilaceae; genus Defluviilinea. The sequence goes on along the minus strand of JBAVVF010000077.1, from coordinate 3,249 downwards.
CCCTGCTCGGCTCGGATTCAGACGAGGCCTGCCTGCCGCACTTCGAGATCCCGTCAACTCTGGCAGACAGCACCGCCGACGCGCTCGAATATCCGCTCCTGCTGGTGACCCAGCCGTTGATCACGCAGTCGCAGCAGTGGCAGGGCATCATCCCGACCCTGCAGGAATGCTACGGCTTGCAGGGCTACGTCAAATGGGATAGCTGGGTTGAGGTCGGGCAAAAGGCCGCGGAGGCGCTGGAACTGCACGACGGCGACCGAGTCTGGATCGAGTCGAAACACGGTCGCGTCCAGGCCGCGCTGCGCGTGCGGGCCGGCCTGTGGCCGAACGCGGTCTTCCTGCCGCCAGGCCTGGGACACCACACCTTTATCCGCTGGGGCCGCAATGCAGATGAAAACCTTGTCGTGGGAGCGAACCCCAACAAGCTGATGGAGTTCAGCAGCGAGCCGCTCAGCGGGCTGGCCGTCTCCGGCCCGACGCGCGTCCGCATCACCCGGGCTTGACCCGAGCTATTGGAGGTAGAACATGCCCCGCTGGGGAATGGTGATTGACCTGGACAAATGCTTCGCCTGTCAGAGCTGCACGGCAGCCTGCCGGATGGAAAACAACACGCCTGTCGCCGGAAAAGACCAGGCCGAGATGGGGCGCGCCATTCTGTGGAATGAGGTTCTGCCCTTCACGGAAGGTGAATATCCCAACGTGATCGAGACGCTGATCCCGCGTCCCTGCATGCACTGCGACAACCCGGCCTGCATCAAGGTCTGCCCGGTGCAGGCAACCTTCAAGAATGAAGAAGGCACCGTGCTGATCGATTACAGCCGCTGCATCGGCTGCCGCCTTTGCACGGTCGCCTGTCCGTTCACCGTGCGCTACTTCAACTGGTATCCCCCTGAATGGCCCGAGGAACTCAAAGCACACCTGAACCCTGAACCCGAAGTCGCGCCGCGCCCGAAAGGTGTCGTCGAGAAATGCACCTTCTGCACGCAGCGCCTGCGCAAGGCGCGCGAGACGGCCGAAGCCATGGGTCGCGCCTTCGCCGCCACGGACTACATCCCGGCCTGCGTGCAGACCTGTACGGGTCACGCCCGCTACTTCGGCGACCTGGATGACCCGGACAGCCTGGTCTCCAAACTGGCGCACAGCCCGCGGGCCTATCGTTTATTCGAGGAACTGGGCACCCAGCCGAAAGTCTATTACCTCAAGCAAGGCTAGGACGTATGCATCCCAAGAATCAACACGAACAAAGCATCCTTGCTCCCCTGAGCCGCATCACAAAGACGGACTATCTTTTGTGGGCCGTGCTGCTCACGCTGATGCTGACCGGCCTGGGGGCATGGATCTGGCAATACCTTCAGGGGCTGGGCATCACAGGTATGAGCCGCCCGGTGTACTGGGGCGTCTACATCACCAACTTTGTGTTCTTCATCGGTCTGGCGCATTCGGGAACCTTCATCTCCGCCATCCTGCGGATCGCCGGGCAGAGCTGGCGCGCCCCGCTGACGCGCGCCGCCGAAGCCATCACGCTCTTCAGCCTGCCCTTCGGCGCCGGCTCGATCATCATCGACATGGGGCATCCCGAGCGCATCCTGAACCTGATCTTTTACGGGCGCTTCCAGTCGCCGATCATGTGGGACGTGACCGCGGTCGGGCTGTACATGCTCTCGAGCATCGTCTTCTTCTACCTGTCACTGCTCCCCGATATCGCCCTGTGCCGCGACCGCCTGACCGAGGCGCCGCGCTGGCAGCAGCGCATGTACAAAGTCCTGGCGCTCGGCTGGAACGGCAGCCCGGAGCAGTTCCGCCGCCTGGAGAAAGTGCTCGATGGCATGGCAGTCTTCATGACCATGCTGGTCGTGACCGTGCATACGGTCGTCTCGTGGCTGTTCGGCATGACGGTCCAGCCCGGCTGGCACACCGCCCTGATCGGGCCGTTCTTCCTGCTGGGCGCGATCCTTTCGGGCACGGCCGCGGTGGTTATTGCGTTGGCCATCCTGCGAAAGGTTTACCGCCTCGAGAAGGTGCTGCACGGAGGACTATTCAACTCGCTGCGCAAACTACTCATCACCTTCGTCCTTGGCTGGCTGTACATGATGATCGCCGAACACCTGACCATCGGCTACGCCAGCATGGAGGAAGAAATGACGGTCCTGAACGACAAGTTCAGTGGCACGTATTCGCTGATCTTCTGGAGCATGACCATTTTTGTGTTCTTCGTCCCCCTTCTGATCTTTATTTTCAAAGGCAAGAACAACGTCGGCTGGATGGTGTTCGCGTCGGTGCTGATCAACATCGGAATGTGGATGGAACGCTACATCGTCATCATCCCGTCCGAGACCAGCCCGCGCCTGCTCCACAACATGGGGCAGGGCAGCTACCTGCCGCAGCTGCCTGAAGTGCTGATCACGATCGCCTGTTTCGCCGGTCTGATCTTCCTCTACGCGCTGTTCACGCGCTTCTTCCCGATCGTTCCCATCTGGGAGACCGCCGAGGCCCTGCCCGGTCACGCTCACACGCAGGAAGTCTCGCCCATCCCGCAGCCGGCGAGCGATTAAGGCCCAGGAGTCTGAAATGGATATTGGCGGATTGGTCTCAACCTTCTTCAATAATGCCGGCCCCGGCGGGGTGGTCGTCCTGCTGATCTTCGGCGGGGCACTCACCATCTATTATCTTCTGACCCGCTGGATCATCGCCGGAGGTCGGGATGGAATCCCGACCGAGACTGAAGATCAACCTCTGAACACGGACGTATGATGCGACACATCCTGATCCCCTCCCTGATCATCCTCCTGGCTTTGACGCTGGCTGTCTCTGCGGCCTCCGCCTCTTCCCCAGCCGCCGGCCCGCTCCCATCCGACGGGCAGACGCGTGTCCCGGGCAATTACTGCATCTCCTGCCACCTGGCCGACGACCCGCGCCTGGCGACGGTCACCGAATGGAAGGGCGGCATCGGGCGCGAAGTCAATAGTCCCTGCCCCGCGGCGACGAAGATCCATGAGGAGCTTTATTACACGGAACGTTTGCTGCTGATGATCGACCGGGCGAGAGCAGAGTCCGGACCTCTTTCGGAGAAGCAGCAGACCCAGCTGGATAACTACACTCAGCAATACAGCCGCCTGCTGGATGAGCCGGTCATCAGCCTGGATGCTTTTGTTGCCAAAGCACAGACGACGCGCTACCGCCTGAACAAAATCTATACCGCCCTGAATCAGAACGCCGAATCTGATAAACAGCGGACCGTGCTGATCTCTG
>JBAVVF010000076.1:0-4387 GCA_049697155.1 Anaerolineales bacterium | reverse complement strand
GGCAGCGCGTCTTCAGGCACTTTCAAAATATCGTAGTAAAAGTTGTCGGCTGGATCCCACACGCCTACCGATCCACCAATTTTGTTTATGGCTTCGGCAATCAGCAGGAAATGTTGGAAAAGTTTGGAAGCGATATCCTGGTACGCCTGGTTGTCTTTGGCCAACTCGATAGCAATTTTGAGCATATTCAGGCAGTACATCGCCATCCAGGCGGTGCCGTCGGACTGCTCGATCTCGGCGCCGGGGATGTCCAGGTGACTTCTATCAAATACGCCAATGTTGTCCAGGCCTAGAAAACCGCCCTCAAAAAGGTCGTTACCTGCGGCATCCTTACGATTGACCCACCAGGTAAAATAGAGTAGCAACTTTTGAAATACACGCTCCAGAAAGTCTCTATCTGCCCGGCCATACATTTTCTGCTCAATTTTGTAGACACGCCAGGCAGCCCAGGCGTGAACCGGCGGATTTACGTCGTCAAAGGACCACTCATAGGCCGGTAGTTGGCCGTTGGGGTGCATATACCATTCTCGGGCGAATAGGGACAGTTGGCTCTTGGCAAAATCTGGATCGATCAAGGTCAGAGGAATGGTATGAAACGCCAGATCCCAGGCGGCAAACCAGGGATATTCCCACTTGTCCGGCATTGACAGGATGTCTTCGTTGTAGAGATGCGTCCATGCGGAGTTTCGGCGATCTTGACGCTCAGGTGGGGGAGGGGGGCCAGCAGGGTCGCCATTCAGCCAATCACGGACCACATAATAATAGAACTGCTTGGTCCACAACATACCGGCAAAAGCTTGTCGCTGTACGCCGCGCATCTCTGGCGTTAACGCAAACGGCGTGACAGCTTGATAGAAAGCATCGGCCTCTTGCCGGCGAGTTTGCATAATTGTCTCAAAATCCGTACCGAATGGAGCCGTTACATTCCCCTGGTCACACAGACGCAGGCGGACCACCTTTGTCTCTCCGGCCTCGATATCCATTGGATAATATGCCGCGGTCTTGGTTCCGGTTTGATTTGGATTGACGCTGCCGTGCGAACCCGCCACGATGTAGTCATTGATCCCATCTTTGACGTAGGGGGTTGGATTCGGCCCCCACGAGAATCTTTGCTGGTTTGTTTCATTTTCGGTAAATAGCAGCTGCTGGGGCGCTTCACAATACAGCCATCGCTGCCCTAGCTCTTGATGAGTGGCTTCGATCACGCTGAACTGAGCATTGGCCTGGCTGACCTTCAGCGATGGTTTAGCCTGATTGGGATACACCCAGGACCAGGTGTTACGAAACCAGAGGGTGGGCAAAAGATGCAGCGGCTTGGTTTCGGGCCCCCGGTTGATGGCGGTGATTTTAATCAAAATATCGTCGGGGGAACTCTTGGCATATTCAACAAAGATGTCGAAATAACGATTATTATTGAATATCCCGGTGTCAATAAGTTCATATTCGAAGCTGCCGGGATCTGATTTCCTGCGCCCATTTTCCTGCACCAAATCGCTGTACGGGTAAGCGCTCTGAGGGTATTTGTAGAGATATTTCATATACGAGTGGGTGGGTGTGTTGTCCAGGTAGAAGTAATACTCTTTGACATCCTCTCCGTGATTGCCCTGGCCGTTAGTTAAACCAAAAAGTCTTTCTTTAAGAATAGGGTCCTGGCCATTCCAGAGGGCCAGGGCAAAGCAGAGGCGCTGATGATTATCACAAAGGCCGGCCAGGCCATCTTCACCCCAGCGGTAGGCCCGCGACCGGGCTTGATCGTGTGAGAAATAATCCCAGGCATTGCCGCCCGCACTATAATCTTCACGCACGGTTCCCCACTGCCGCTCACCCACATACGAACCCCATCGCCGCCAATATTTGGCCTTGGTACGATCTTCCACCAATCTTTGGCCTTCTTGGGTCGCTTCGATAGCGGTCATACCTGCTCCTTGGATGTTATGCCTGTCAATGCTGTGATGTGCTGGTTGCTTCTATAGCCAGCCAGGCACGTAGAACTTCAGCCACCGACCAGGCTTGAGCAATACACCCTTTCGGGGAGAAAGGGGCATCTCCATCGAAGATCTCGCTGATCGTGCCCAGACCCGCATCCGCCAGATGATCGCCGAATGGCTCCAGCATCCGCCGAGCCGCCGTGGCATCCTGGTAGACGTTGAGATGCGCCCTGACAAACGGCCCGATCAGCCAGGCCCAAACGGTGCCTTGATGGTAGACACTATCTCGGTGGAACTGGTCGCCCCCGTAAAACCCCTGGTAACCGGGTTCTGATTGAGCGAGCGAGCGCTATCCGTGAGATGTTAGGCGCGCATGGGCGCAAGCATCAACGACCTGACGCTGCTTATCTGGGGTAAGCGGGCTTTCGGGCAGGGAGACAGCGAAAATCTGATTGGGCCGAAGCAAAGCCTCATGACCATTCGGGCCATCGAGAACATCATAGCAATAACCCTTTTCCTGGTTCCAGAAGCGTTCAAATCCTTTTAGGGTTGCCTGAGCCATGGTTTGATACGGCTCTTGCGATTCCCCCAGCACCCCGGCGAATAGCACCATCGCCCGCAGCGCGTTGTACCAGAGAGCGTTTACTTCTACAGGCTTACCAATACGTGGAGTTATCACCTTGTCGCCCACTTTGGCATCCATCCAGGTGAGCTGGACGCCATCTTGCCCGCCATAGAGGAGGTTGTCGGAGGGGTCAACTTTGATGTTATAGCGGGTTCCCTTTACATGCCAGTCAATAATTCCCTGCAAGGTTGAATACAGATCACGCAGCAGTTGCTCGTCTTTGGTGCTCTCGTAGTAAGCACGGAACGCCTGGAAGTACCACAAGGTTGCATCGATGGTGTTGTATTCCGGCTGATCCGCTGTGTCTGGGAACCGGTTGGGGAGCATGCCCCGGCTAACAAACTGGGCAAATGTTTTGAGAATCGGCGCGGCAACCTCTGGCCGCCCGGTGATAAGGGTCAACCCTGGCAGGCTGATCATCGTATCACGGCCCCAGTCTTCAAACCAATGGTAGCCAGCGATCACGCTTTTGCCGTCGGGTTGCTCAAGTGATGGCCGGTTGACCACAAATTGATCGGCGGTTAGAACGAGCTGCTCGACCCAGGCCGGGGGTGGCGCGCTTCCATCGGGTGCGTGTACTTTGGTCCAGTTAGCCAGTAATGTTTGCTCCCGTTCCTGGCACTTTTCTAGAGCACGATCATCAAACGAGGGGGTATCTTCGGCGCTGGCCAAAAACAGAAGGGTCTGGCCCGCGGCCAACGTGGCCTGGAAGGTGGCGGCGTGTCCATGGGAGTCGTGGTCGTTGAGGCCACGGGCAGTTTCCGCTGGAAGGTAAAAATCTTGATACAGCTCGTTGGCGGGCGAGACGGTGCCCGAAGCCATCCGCAGCACCAGGGGGCGAGCATCCTGGTCGCCCGAGGTGACTTTAGCACCATCCGCAAGCATCTCAACCCTGATGGGCCAGGCCACCTGGCCGGTATTATGAAAAACGCGATTATCCACAATCGCGCTGGCCGAGAGTTGAATTGGCTCATCGGCTGAAACCAGGGTATAGGCCACATAGGTGGTGTTGGCCCCGTGGATCATCCATATTCTCTTTTCAAGCAGCGCATTTGCGCAAGCATAGCGCCAACAAGGAACGCTCCCTTCCAATTCAAAACTTTGAATGTTTTTGAACCCTTGCGGGGCTATCGTGCGGCTGCCCCAACGATTGGTGGTCAAATCATAGAAGGCCCCCCGATAAGCTATCGTTTCCTCCAGCTTGGCCAGCATCAAGCGGCGATCGATGGGCGGGCGGATGGCGGCAACAAGCAGCCCGTGATAGCCGCGGGTGAGCGATCCAGCGACCGTGCCGGAAGCATAACCGCCAATTCCGTTGGTTACAAGCCATTCCCTTGTTTCGGCAATCTCTACACTCTCGGTGATCTCTCGACCAAAATGGATGCTCACAGCGTAGATCCTTTAGGCGCGGAAGCCCAGGAGAGACGTAACATCTTGTGTCTCTTCAGCTTTGTGCTGTTCGCGCGAAAATGCTTCGCTTTGATGGTATGAAAGACCGTTTTCGGTTTTCGCCGCTTAACAGCCGGGATTAGCCAGCTGGCGTACCCAGGATATTTCGTTGACAACTGTGCCGTTCGGGCCCGCTGCAGGCGGCGTCCGCAGGACGAGTTCCTGTCCGTCGCAGGTAAAGGGGCGGATCTGTACGGTACCGGACCAGTTCGGGAACAGACTCGCTTCGACGTGGTGAATGATTTTGCCGTCGTCCACCTCCCAGGTGCCGAAATAGGCAAGGCACGTGGAATACGCAGCCGCACGCTGCTCCGCGTCGCCACCGAGCGCGTCGGTAGTTGGAATCGTGGGGCGGTGGGCCGCCATCATCTGCACGGCCATGCTG
>JBAVVF010000075.1:0-3147 GCA_049697155.1 Anaerolineales bacterium | reverse complement strand
CCCCAGGCCGATCGCCACGCCGATGGGGAGCCACCCGCGCGGGTCTTCGGATCTCAACAGCCGAATCACCAGATAAGCAAGCAGCACCGCCCAAAGATAATCAAATGTGACGTATTGAAGCAAGGCTCCCTGGACTACTGCGAAGGGTGCAATGGCCGCAGCCACGGCCGCCATGACCTGTGTTCGCCTGTTCCCGCCCAGCTCACGCGCCATCAGGCCGGCCAGGACCAGGGCAATGCTGAACGCCAGCGCGGAGAACGTCCGCACACTGACCAATGACAGGCCAAACAATGTCAACTGGATGCGCGCCAGGAACGGTGTCAGCGGCGGGTATTCGACGAAGCCCCAGTCCAGGTTGCTGGCGTTGTCCAGCACCACCAGTTCATCCTGGTGAAACCCGTACTGGCCGTTGGTGAACATGTGCAGCAGAAACAAAGCCAGACCCAGCAGCCACAACACAGTTGTATCCCTGGAGAAGAAGTTTGATCCTGATGAGTTCATGGAGTTGGTCTCTTCCTTTTTTATCACCAGTTATGATCCTGCTCATAGCCCAGCTGCACCAGCAGATCGCCTGCCGCCTCTTTGAAGATCTTCTTGTGTTCGTCGGTGAAATGCTTCATCCATTCACCGGTCTTTCCGGAGCGGAAGGTGGGCGAACGCTGCGGGTTGATGGATGACTCCAGGGCTTCCAGGATCACGCCCCGGGATGCGCGCAGCGGTGCCCGCTCCAGGAGATGAGCGCTGATACGGTCCAGCGTCCCGGCCCGGTCGTGGATCAGATCCTCGAAGTGGATCTTCATCACTCCAGGCTGATCGAGCCATCCGAGGTACGGAGCAAAGCGCCCGGCGATGTTCGGAAACTCGACGCCCGCCTCGGGCCGCCCCAAAATGCTGACCTTGAGGCGTGCATCGAAGTCGGGCAGCGACTGGTAATACTGGTGATGGACATGCCGCGCTTCCATGTCGGTCACGTAGAAGACGTGCGAAACGACGACGTCGCGCGGGTCGCGGAAGATGAAATACGGGACAACATCCGGCGAGCAGACCCGGGTGACTGCCTCGGGCCGCGCAAAGAGATGGGCCGAGGCAATGTCGCGCGGGCCGAGGGAACGCAGCCAGGCCAAAGCCTGTTCCGGCGCGCGCTTGCGTCCGCTTTCGCCTTCGTATTCGGCGTAGAAGGAATGTAATCGACGGGAAAACGGCGCGACCTTCGAGAAGCCGAGCAGGATCTGGTCGAGCAGGTGCGTGCCGCTCTTCGGGAAGGAAATGCCCAGCAGGATCGGCCAATCCCCCTGCGGCGCGGGCAGAGATAGAAAGCGGGCACGCTGGTATATTTTTTCAGTTTGATACAGCAGGGAACGCAGGGATGATTTCAATGACATGAGCGACTTTTTTGCCACGGATTACACAGATTTACACCGATTTTTAAACTGTTTCTCCGTGACAATCCGTGAAATCTGTGGCTAAGGATCTTGGTTCAATTGATTTTGGAGCGAATTCGTTCTATACTCCGGTGCAATTATACGGCATCCTCCAAAACTATACTCTTGAGGAATATCATGACTGCTTCACAAAAACCCCTTGCCGCCACCCCTCCCATGGGCTGGAACTCCTGGAACACCTTTGGGCATCACGTCGAAGAGGCGCTGATCCGCGAGACCGCCGACGCGCTGGTCTCTTCCAGTCTCAAGGATTGCGGCTACGAATACATCGTCATCGACGACTGCTGGTCGATCAGGGACCGCCGCGACGGCAACGGCGATCTGATCCCCGACCCCGAGAAGTTCCCGAATGGCATGAAAGCGCTGGCAGACTATGTGCACGGCAAAGGCTTCAAACTCGGCATCTATTCCGACGCAGCCGAGAAGACCTGCGCGGGCTACCCGGGCAGCCTGGGCTTCGAGGAGCAGGACGCCCAGCTCTGGGCGTCGTGGGGCATCGATTTCCTCAAATACGATTATTGTCACGCGCCGCTGTTCGACCAGGCCGTGGCCATCGAACGTTATACGCGCATGGGCGAGGCACTCCGCAAGGCGGGCCGCGAGTTCCTCTTCTCGCTGTGCGAGTGGGGCAACCAGAGCCCGCATTTGTGGGGGCGCGGCGCCGGCGGTCACATGTGGCGCGTCTCGGGCGATGTGTTCGATAGCTGGATCAACATCTGGATGAAGGACTGGAAGAGCTACGGCATCGGCGTCGACGTTTCGATCGATATCGCGGACGACCTGCACGAATACGGCGGTCCCGGCGGCTGGAACGATCTCGACATGCTGGTCGTCGGGCTGAAGGGCAAGGGACAGATCGCGGGCAATGGCATGTCATTCCTCGAGTATCAAACCCACATGTCGCTCTGGTGCCTGGCCTGCTCCCCGCTGATAATCGGCTGCGACGTCCGCAAGCTTACGCCGGATACCGCCTCCCTGCTGATGAACCGCGAAGTCCTCGCCGTGAACCAGGATCCGCTCGGGATTCCCGGCAGGCGCGTCAAACAGGCCGGCTCTTGCGAAATCTGGACCAAGCGCCTCGCGGACTCAGGGACGGCTGTCTCTGTGATCAACCGCGGCTCGCGCGGCGAGGACGTCACCGTGCGGGCGCGCGATCTCGGCCTGCTCGACACCCCCAAGCTGGTGCGCGACCTCTGGCTCGGCAAAGACATCGCCGACTTCACCACCGAACTATCCCTGCGGGTCGAACCGCATGAGACAATCTTGTTAAAGGTGACTGGCTAATGTCGTTGTGAGCCTTCGGCTCGCATATTGTCCCCTTCAGGAGAACGACATGGAAAGGATGATCTTATGAAACTTCGTCCGTTTGGCAATACCGGCCTGCGGGTCTCGACGATCATCCCGGGCGCGAAAAGCGTGGAACAGGCCCTGGATAACTTCGCCGCCGCAGACAAACAATTGAGTCCCGAGGTCGTGCAATCCATGGTCCAGTTGTGGGAACGCGAGATCATGAGCGATCCGCTGCCGTGGTAGAAATTGTTTCCGACCAAGTAAAAAGCGACCTGTGCGGGTCGCCTTTTACTAGAGTGTGTATGCAAAATCGCCAATTCTTTCAGCCATGCTCCCAGCGCCGTCCCCGGCGCTGGAAAACCTCGAGAATCGCCGCCGAGGACGGCGGCGGGAGCAGAGGTGAACAAAGCACAAT
>JBAVVF010000074.1:0-6086 GCA_049697155.1 Anaerolineales bacterium | reverse complement strand
AGCGCCATGGTCTGGGTCGGCCCGCCGTTGTGGGCAAGTTCTGCCAGTCCAAAATCGGCCAGCGTACCCAGCCCAAGAATACTGTCCATGCTGCCGATGAAGGCCGTACCGCGGTGTGCGTAGCAGCTGGCACTGTCCGTGGAGGAACAGATAAACATCGTATTGTGCAGACCCAGCAGGGAGCCTCCCATAACCATGATTTCCCGGCCTTCCGGAGCATAGTTTGCGGCGAAGGTGCTGTTATAAACATCGGCCTCGGGATAACCATCCATATAAATTGCCCCACCGCCAATGCCGGCCTGATTGTGAGCAACCGTACTGTTGACAATGGTATAGTCAGCGGCCGTTCCCACAAAGGCAAAGGCACCCCCGCCGGAATCCGCCTGATTCTGATGGACAGTGGTGTTCCTTACGGTAAGCTTATAACTATAGACTGCCCCACCGTCTCCGAGAGCATGATTGTCCCTCAAAGTACAGTTGACCAGGATCAAGTCGCCGTTTGAAAATATCGCGCCGCCATCGCCGGCCGTGTAACCCTCGGCAATCGTCAGATCTGTGATTGTCACGGTGGGTGGAGTGACACCGTCGATTTCAATATGAGCGATGCTTCCCCCGCTGATCGTCAGCTGCGGCGACAGCCCCGAACCATCGACCGTCAGACTCTTCCCGATCGTCAGGTCTGACTCAAGCATAATTGTCTGCCCGGCGAGGGCCGGATCAAACATGATCCTGCTGCCGGCAACTGCATCAGCAATCGCCTGGCGCAGCGAACCGGGACCGCTGTCCGCAGAGTTACTTACCAGCAGGGCAGTCGAATAGTTCTGAGATGTCTGATCTGCCTGCACATTATTATATGTCCTGCCGGGCGGATCGAAGACCACACCTTCCCTGGCGGGAGTAACCGTACCCTCCCAGCCGGCTTTCACTACAAATGAGTAGTTTCCATCCGCGTCGGCCGTTATGATTTTTTGTACGCCATCCTCCATATAGCTCAGGGCTGCATCTTTTACACCTGCATTTCCTGAGATGGTATAGAGCGCTATTGCAAGATAATCCTGGGCATTTTGATCTGCGTCCAGATTTGGGTATATATAACCGACGGGAACAAAGACATAACCCGGTTTCGATGGCATCACCGGACCGGACCAGTTTTCAGGGACCTGCAGGGAATAATTTCCAAGCTCGTCGGCATACTCCGTTTTTGGCGTTCCGTCCGTGTAATCAAGCGCCGCCGATGCGATCCCGGTATTTCCGGAAATTGTGTACAGACGCTGGGCTGTAAAGACCTGGTTTGGCTGATCCATCTGCACAGGGTCAAAACTTCGATTGACCGGCGTGAAACGATAGCCGGCTTTCGAAGGAGTGAGCGTACCGCTCCAGTTTTCCGGAACGGTGAAGGAATAATCTCCGTTCGCGTCGGCTGTGACTGTTTTGGTTGTTCCATCCACGTACTGCAGCGCTGCTCCACCAGTTCCGGCATTCCCTGAGATGGTAAAGCTGACAACGGTGGAAGCCGCAGTGTAATCCTGAGCGGTCTGGTCTTCGATGACATTCGAATAAGCTGTGCTGGCCGGGGAGAAAGCGTAGCCGGCACCGGAGGGCGTGACCGCGCCGGACCAGCCGGTTAGCACCGTAAACGAATAATCTCCGTTGGCGTCCGCGGTCGCAGTCCGATCGACGCCATCTGCATAAGCAAGTACAGCGCCGGCCAGGCCCGTATTCCCGGAGATACTATGCGGGGCGGTTTCGAGCGCGCCGATGTCACAGTGACTGCCGTACGGGCGCGCCGTTCCGCGCTGATCGGCGCCCGGACAGGTCGCATCGTCCCCGGCGTCAACAGCCGGACTGCCCGTGAAGAGAGCGTGCAGCGGCCTGTCCCCCGTCAGACTGACGCTGATCTGAGGATCCACGTTGAGATTATTGCTTCCGCTGGTAATCGAACAGCCCGACATGTTTTCGATAATATTGAAGTTTGCTGCCGCGATCGTGCCGCTGCAGTCCGGACCGGCGGCCGGGCTCGAATTGTTTGCAATGATGGTATTGGTAAGGTTGTACGTTCCACTCACCCGGCGGAGTCCGCCGCCGCCCAGGGTCGCGCTATTGTAAGCAATCGTGGAATTTTTGATCGTTACCGCGGCAGTACCGTTATTGGTATAGATCCCGCCTCCCATGCCGCCGGCGCGGTTGCCGCTGATCGTACTATTGATGACGCTCAGCACACCGTTATCGATGAATATCCCCGCGCCATTGCTGTTGGCAACATTATTCTGCAATGTGCTCCTGCTTAATGTAAAGTTTCCGCCCCCAATGTAGATCGCTCCGCTGTTATGTGATTTGGAGCGCTCAATGACGAAATTTTCCACAGTCACAGTGCTGGAAAGGGAGAGGATGCCGTTATTGATAGTGGCGCCGTCAATGACGGAGACGCCATCCTGCAGGGTGAAATCGGAATTCCATCCACCCGAGAGCTTCAGTCCCTTGTTGATAATCACGACGTTCGGGCTGGGATTGACCGAAAACTGATACGTTCCGCTGGCCACACGGATCGTATCCCCGGCACTGGCCTTATTGATCGTCTCCTGAATGTTACGGCAGGGCTCCGTAGGGGTGATACACGAGTTGCCATTATTGCCTGTGGCAATATTGACGTACAGAGTTGGCTCGCTGGTCTGCTCGGCGGCATAATTCTGAGCTGATAAATCACTTTGTACATCCACGTATTCCAGATAAGCAGGCGTAAATGAATAGGACAGCCTGGAGGGAGTGACCCGGCCTGACCAGTGATTGGAGACCACCAGGAAATAGTTCCCATAATTGTCAGCCATGACGCTTTTAGGGCCGCCATCCGTGTACGCCAGGACGGCCCCCGCCACACCGGCATTGCCGGAAATGACACGCAGGTCGGGCTGGCAGGCAGCCGACGGATACAAGGCTGTCCCCGGTTCAATAATGTACGTCCACCAATCGTTGGCGACGTTATCGGGGCCGCAGCCGGGCGCCGCGGGCATATGACCAAACCAGTAGCCGTAATAACCAACTCCGCTACAGCCCCAGGCCGCGCAGCTGACCGGTTGGGAGGTCACGAGCGGATCCCCCAGGTTGGGATAGTTTGCAAAGTCATGGCAATTCGATAAGACCTCTGATGAGTTGGCATAGTTGTAATCACTGGTGCCATTTGGCGGATAGTGGCCGCTGCCGCAGCCGCTGTAGGAGTAGTCCGGAGACTGCGCTTTCACCAGCCCAAACTTGTTCCAGCTATGGGAAATGTTGTTTTCCTGCCAGCTGCCATAGACTTTCATCATGGTCGATTCGGTCCGGTGGGTGAAGTTATGGACAGCTTCATCCACCGTCCTCTCGACGCTGGGCCCCATGATGGGAAGGATTTTGTTGCAGGTATGAGGTCCAGGCACGGGGGAGGAATTGAACCAATACGAGCCGGGGCCCACCAGCGTGGATTCGTAGAAACCAAACCAGGGCGCGTTATAGATCCAGACCTCGTCGATTTCGCCGCGATTGAGTTTGCCGCAGATGTCGAACTCGGGCGCATTGACGATCTTGTTATAGTTAACTCCCGTCGGGCTGTGATGCGAAGCGGGATTCGACAACACTGCCAGATACTGCTGCTCTGTATATGTAAATCCATCCACCAGTTCTGGCCAATTGTTCACGACTGTAGTGTTGACGACCGTGTAGTCCAATCTGCCGTTCGTGGTTTGACTGAAAAAATCAACCGTCTGCTGCGTGATGGCCGCATGGCTATTCCAGTGCATGTGTTCACTCAGCTTCAGACCACTGCTCAGCAGCGGATCGTAGACAATCACGTAGACCTGCCGGGTGATCGGATCTGCCAGGGCCGCCGCGTCCGCGGCCTGTGCGACGGGCAGTTCCTCGGGCACATTGACCGGAATCAATTCACCCTGCGCTGAAAACAGCTTTACATTGCCGAGGTTTGGCCCGCCCAATCCCTCCAGGACGGAACGCACATCCTCGGCGAGCGTTTCAGCTTCCTGGATATGCATCGACGGAGTGTTTGAGAGAGCAACGGTAAAGTCGATTCCATACGGCTGGTAGTCACAGCCATCTGTTTCCCCGTAGCCTCTTGCCTCGACGATGGCATCGATCCCCTGCCGGCTCAATTCCTGCCGGGCCTGGAGCGCGACCTCAGGCTCGAGAGGCCCGGGAGTCCACATCCACCCGCTGCCCGGCTGACAGTCCTCCTCCTGCCAGACAGGCTCCGCGGATGCTTCTGCCCCGACCCGCGTCGGAGCCAGGCCATACATCCCCGCCATGAGCATGAGCGCCAGCACAAAGCGGGCGGCTGCACGGTTTTGATTCCGGATGATCATAGTCACCTCCCCGATGACAAACCTGCTTCCTCAATGACAAATGTTCACTAACCACCGCAGTCCTAACCGTTCCCATCAACAAGTATAGTGAATATTAGTACAAATCACAAGACGTCATCTGCCGTTTGAAGTTACATAGGTTTAAGGGTTTTAGAAGGCAGGACAGGCCGGATGGCCTGCCTCGTTGCGATGAACCCGCCGGGCCAGAACGGGTCCATGGCTGCGTTCCTCATCTGGTGTGAACACAGGTAAAACGGATTTACCTCTCTTTCTACTGGCATTTCATCAAAAATCAGGGTCCATCCGTGCTGATCCATGGTGAATGATGATTTAAGAAACACCCTCTGAAAGGTATCCACTGCGGAACATCACCGGTTTTCGCTTCCGAAAGACATAACACCTGGTGACATTTATTCCTGCACAGTTCATGGGAAGCAGATATAGTTAGAACAAACCATGCTGCGAAACCATCCTCTTCTCCAAAGCCTGCGCGAGCTGAAAGGCAACCCGCGCGTCACTGTCCTGACCGAGGTGATGTTCGGCATTCCATACAACCTGTTCGCGCCCTTCGCCTCGGTCTACATGCTGGCCTTCGGCGTGACCGACCAGCAGATCGGGGGCATCGCCAGCCTGGGGCTGGTCGTCCAGATCTTCTCGGCCCTGCTGAGCGGCGCGCTCGTCGACAAGTTCGGGCGGCGCCTGACACTCTTCATCAACGACGTGCTGTGCTGGAGCGTGCCCTGCCTGATCTGGGCCGCCGCGCAGGACGTGCGCTACTTCATCGCCGCGGCGCTGATGAACAGCCTGTACCGCATCTCACACACGGCCTGGACGTGCCTGATGGTGGAGGACGCCGAGGAACGCCACCTTGTCCACATCTGGACCTGGATCATGATCTTCGCGGTCTGTTCGGCGTTCTTCGCCCCGCTGGGGGGCTGGTTCGTGGAGCGCTACGGACTGGTCCCGGCAGTGCGGTGGCTGTACCTGTTCGGCTTCGTCGTGCTGACGGCCAAGTTCGTGATCCTCTACGTCTACTCGCACGAGACGGCCCGCGGCGTCCAGCGCATGGAAGAGACGCGCGGCCGGTCGCTGATCAGCCTGCTCGGGGAGTATCGCAGCGTCTTCGGCCAGATCCTGCACTCGCGCCCGATCCTGGCGGCCCTGTCACTGATGGTCATCACGAACATCTACACCACCGTCAGCGGCAGCTTCTGGGGCGTGCTCTTCACCGGGAAGCTCGGTTTCCACGAGTCGCAGATCTCGACCTACGTGGCGCTGCGCTCGATCATCATGACGATCTGCTTTTTCGTGATCGGCCCGCGCCTGACGAACCTGCACCGCTTCCGTCTGCCGTTGTGGATCGGCTTCGGGGGATTCCTCGTTAGCCAGCTGCTGCTTGTGGTGATGCCGCCCGGAGCGGTGATCCTGCTGGTGGCGAGCGTGGTGCTGGAGGCGGTCGCTTCTGCCCTCGTCGCGCCGATGACCGAATCCCTGCTGGCGCTCTCGATGGAGTCGGCCGAGCGGGCCCGCGTCAGCGCGATGGTCTACCTGGCCTTAATCGTGCTGATTTCGCCTTTCGGCTGGATCGCCGGCCAGCTCTCCGGCCTGGACCGTTCCCTGCCCTTCGCCCTGCTGACGGGATTCTTTGCGATCGGACTCGTCCTGGTCTGGTTCATCGGCCGCCCAGGCTTCATCCACGCTGCGAGAGCGTCCGACCAGATCTAAGTGTCAGGTGTCAGG
>JBAVVF010000073.1:0-2316 GCA_049697155.1 Anaerolineales bacterium | reverse complement strand
CTGCTGTACCTGCCCAATCAAGAGTTCCAACAAGCCGTTCTGATTTAGATCCTGAATGGCCAGCGGAACGGCCGTCATTTGAGCGTCCTCTGACGGCGGGATGTCCAGCAGATTCACATACTGTCCGTTCCGACAGCCAAAGACGGTCAGGTAGCCGCTGGGCAGGACAAATTCCGGGACGCCGTCGTGGGTCAAGTCAAGCAGACTGGCAACGACATTGTCCTCCGCAAGCTTCCCGGCAGCAACCCTGGGATCACCGCCCTCGTTGAGAAAATTGAGGACAGCCGTCCGCGCATCGTGATAAGGTGCCTTTTTGTCCTTGAAAATATGGCCAAAGGAGGCGCGCAGCTTTCCGTTGATGGATGGACAGGTCGCGGCAGGCTGAGGGGTATGCGTAGAGACGTAGATCAAATCCAGGGTGGGAGTCGGCGGGACCAGGGTCTGGGTTGGCGTCTCGGTTGGGTCAACGACAGAAACTTCCACCTGGGTTTCCACCGGTACGACGGCTTTCGTCACAGGGACGGCAGGGGTTGCCTGTGTACTGCAGGCCGCCAGGATGATTGCACAGATGAACAGCATTGTCTTTTTCATGATGATCTCCCATTATGCCTTTATTCCATGGTACGGACGTGCCCGCCGAATTGTTCCCGAATGACTTCATCCCGCTAGTCTTCTGCCGCTGTTTCTTTTCTGGCGCAGGGCCTGGACGCGTTTGCGGAGCTGATCGAAGTATTCCGTCTCGGTGATCTCGCGTACCTGCATATCACGGCGGGTCTGGTCGATCTCGATGAACAGGTTGATCTTGACCTGAAGCTCCCGCACTTCCTCTTTCAGGTTTTGCTCCCGGCTCTGCACCTGCTCGGCCATGCGCGAAAAGACGCGCGCCAGGCCGCCCAGTTCGTCATTTCTGCGCTCCACCTCGCTCAAATCCACAGACGAAAAGTGTCCCATCTCGATGGCCTTGGAGGCCGCAATGACCGAGGCGACGGGGCGGCTGATGTAGGAGGACAGCCAGACCGCGATCAGCAGTGCCAGGACGGTCACCGCCGCGGTCGCGCCAAACGTTCGTACGCGGGTCTGTTCAAAGATCGCGAGCGCCTTTTCCTGCGTATCGTTGATCGGCGCGTAGAATTCATCGATGTAGGTCGTGGCGGCGATGTGGAAGGGCGTGTTTCGTACAGGGACGCATTCCATGTATTTCTCGCGCAGGGAACCATCCGGGTCCTTCCAGAGATAATAGGAACCCACCACCGTGCCATCCAGGCTGGCGTCGAAGATCGCCCAGAACTCTGGCAGGGTGGCCGCGAACGAGTGCATGTCCGCGCCGACCAATGCAGGGTTGGAATGGAACCAGGTCACTCCCTCGGAATCATAAAGCGCCGTGTAGCCCGTCTTCCCCACCGGCTGGACGGCCAGCTTCGCCAGGTTCGGATCGGCGATCATGGCTTCGTGATCGGACAACAGCTCCGGATGCACTTCGAAATACAGTTGCACCTGCGCCGCCACATCGAGCGCCTTCTGGCGAATGGATGTTTCCCCCAAATCCTTCATCTGCTGCACACTTTCATCCAGGGTCAGGTCGCTGACACGCTCGATGGCGTTCAGTCCGACCGAGCTGACGACTGCCAGCGGCAGCACCACCAGCAGGAGAAAGGCCAAAAAGAGCCGCGTTCGGATGTTCATGTGTGATGTCCTTTCCTGGCGAGTCTGCATTGGATCCGGCGTAACCTGGCCGCTAAAATGATCGAAGCTAAATTAGTTCATCTCCGTTATTTTACAGATACCGGGCGGCCGAGGCGGATCGCTTCCACCGCCGCGAAAATGGACTTCGTCACACCGATCAGCTGCTCGTAGGGAATCGGCGGTTCGCCGCCTGCACGGATGGCTTTCGCAAAGACCTTCCATTCGTCGATCCAGCCCTTGTTTTGCGCCCCTCTTTCCTCTTTCCTCTTTCCATCTCGAATCGTTTGCAAAGAAACAAAATCATCCAGCACCGCAATCTGCCCGCCGCAAAACACTTCGACGCGCTCCTTGGGGAAGGACTTGTCGCCGTTGGCAAGATAGTCCACAACGCCGAGGGAACCATCTGGGAAGGTGAAGGTCATCGAGACGTTATCCTCGCGATACTTGCCGCCATCCGGCAGCGCGTGGGCCGTTACCGAGACGGGCGCCGCGCCGACCAGGAATGTGATGAAATCGACGAAGTGGCAACCCTCGCCAATGATCCGTCCGCCGCCGATCTCGGGATCCTGAGTCCAGTGGTTGAGAGGGATCGGACCCGCGTTGACGCGGTAATGGATATGCATGGGTTCATTG
>JBAVVF010000072.1:0-2317 GCA_049697155.1 Anaerolineales bacterium | reverse complement strand
GAGCAGGGCAGATACCAGTTCCCAGCTCCCAATCTACCGCGCCTGGAGGCTTGTCCACGACCTCCAGATTCTTCCTGCGCATCTACAGCCAGGTCGCGCGCAGCCCGCGCCTGTTCGCCCTCTCGCAAAAGGTTGCCGCGCTGGGAACGCGCCTCCTCTCCCCCTTCAGCCATTACGTCCGCCTGCCGGCCTTCACGGGCTGGGGCTACAGCAAGGACCTGCCGAGGTTCGCGGGAAAGACATTTCGGGAGAGGTTTCACCGCGAAGGCGCGACGGCCGTGCAGACATTCCCTGAAACAAGAAGTGAAGAGCTTCGCGATCTTCCTCCCGTCGTGGTTCAAACAGATAAGGTCGCCCAGTTCATTGAGGAGCTGATCAAGGTCAACGGGAATGTCACACGTGTCGATCTCAGGGATGTGACAGACAAAATCATCGAGTTCCTGAAAGCGCGGGGACTGGACGCCATCCACTTGGAGCCGAACCTGTTGGACGAGGCTGTCTTGCAGAACGCCGGGATCGCCGCCCGCCGCGCGCCGGACCCCGCGCTGCGCGTCGGCGCGACGAAGGCCATTTGCGGACTGGCCGATACCGGGTCGATCCTGGTCGCCGACGGAGAGGGCTATTCCCTGCACGCCTCGCTCCTGCCGCGCATCCATATCGCGGTGTTGTGCAGGTCCGCCATCCTGCCGGCGCTCGCCGATGCCCTGACCCTGCCGGTCGTGCTCCAGGCAAAGTCGGCGGTCGTCATCACGGGCCCCTCCCGCACCGCCGACATCGAAATGTCCCTCACCATCGGCATGCACGGACCCGGCGAACTGCACGTCTTTCTCGTTGACGATTAGGGGTGGCGATGATACAATCTCGCCCGCTAAATAAATAAGCCGCCTGCCCCCATCGTCTAGCGGCCCAGGACGGGGCCCTCTCAAGGCCCAAACAGCGGTTCGAGTCCGCTTGGGGGCACCTCAAAAAAATCCCGCTCAGTTTGAGCGGGATTTGCTTTTCGACTTTGTCACTGACCGGGGTGTATAATTCAGTAATGAATGGTAGATTTTAGCGGTAGAGGCGGAAAAGCACTATATTTTATAGCGAATACGGCGACCTAGATACTTGCTACTGTGCCAGGAAAGTCAATCAAACATTTAGTTGTCTGGTCCCGGCTACCAGCGGGCAATATAAACTACCAACATTCCTCGACTTCATTCTTTGCAGGGAGCTGGCAAAAAACAACGTGAGAACATTGCTTTTGGGAAATCCATGGTTTCGCACAATTATTCCCCTACTTTTGGCGGGAGTGATAAGTGTATTTACTAACTCTCTCGTTGTTGAAATATCAAACGGGGACAAAGTGTTTTGGTACGAAATGCCCAAGACAAGTTCCTTTTATATCTTGATTGTTTCGACATTGCTCTTGGCAGTGTATCAGTTTCAATTATTTAAGCACGACTCTCTCATCCCAACCGGCCTTACGCAAAGACAATATAAAGCACTAATTCGGGAGATGATTGCAGATGACATAGCAGGACGATGCAAGCAGCTTATAAGAGACGGACGAATTACACAACTTAAAAAGGAATCGGAAGTATTTAGCATTTTGTTTGGCGAGCTGGGCAATGATGAGATGGATGGGTCTCTTGAGATTTGGAAAAGGTCAAGTTAGGATATTGACTTGTTAAGGTTGCAAGCTATCATATTCCCATAAACATGGACAGCTGTTTAATAGTCCAGCGCTTGGTCGGTCTGTTCAAAGTTATGGACGCAAATGTGGTTGGCACTTTGGCGATGTACTCCTTTGGATTGGCATGGTCGCGCAAAGAAACTTCTTCATACTTGAGAGTACACCGGGACTATAGTGGTGGGACTCGCCGCGTTTTCAAGCAGTTTGCGTGGCTTGAAGCGGGTTCCGTCCAAGCGGCTGGGCAGAGGTACCCGGCGGGTACCGCGCAGAGACTGTCGCGGTAGCCGTGCGGGGCTTATGCACACCGCTGGGCCGCAACCTCGAAAAGCAGGAGGATGAAAGAAAATGAACAAGGCAACCAGACTAACCGTCGCAACACTTGGAACAATCTTTGGAATCTCCGGGATGAATCATGGATTCTTTGAGATCCTTCAAGGGAATGTTCCGACTGGCAGCTTATTTATCTCGGCAATCGGAGAAGCCCAGAAGATGTGGCCGCATGGGAACGAGCCCGCTTTTACGCTTATCCCCAACTTCCTGATGACTGGTATTGCAGCAATGATTGTCGGCCTTGCCATTATTATATGGTCGCTCGGTTTCGTTCACAAGAAGAATGGGCCCGTTGTTTTCATCCTTCTCTTC
>JBAVVF010000071.1:0-9961 GCA_049697155.1 Anaerolineales bacterium | reverse complement strand
GGTCATCGCGAATACGACGAAGAGCCATTTCGTGACCATTTCGGCCATCCTGGCCGGCAAGGCCGACCTGCGCGTGATCATCCAGGAGGCGCTCGAGCGCCGGAGACTGAACAACATCCGCACGATCCTGTTCGTGAAAGAAGTTCTAGAAGCACTTAATTGAGAACGGCGCAGGCGCGGGGAATTGAAAGACCACGCTTAACTCACCCACCTTCCCACAACAGGAACAACACCGCAAACCAGCCCAATAAAGGGAGACAGATGTTCGAAGTGCTTTCCACATAAAGAATCTACGGCTCACATCTCAGGCGAAGGCTTCATGAAGCGCCCCAGAGCCAATTCACCAAAATGCCCACAGATACATCGATACCCTTGCGAACCTGCTTTCGTTTTCCCGGCGCAGTTTTGGTGACTGGTTCCCTGGCAATACCGACCTCTTTTCGTCCCTCTCCTTTAGCCTATCCCTTTGAACTCCCCTACATGGCTCTGCTTGTCACCACGCGGGCTTTGATGTAGAATGTTTAGGCTTGGAACCTCCTATCCACTTGGAGAAGTTTGTTCGGACGTTGAGGCATAAGGACCTGGCAAGCCTCATCGTGTTCGAAAGACGTCATTTGCTCCCGGTTTAACAGCCAGAGTGACACGTGTTTCAACGAGGCAAACATTGCTCAATCAAAAGTTGGCATGTAAGACACGGAGCCAGACTCCTCGTGGATTTTTCGCAAGGCAATCGTGCTCCAGTGCACGCAGCGCGACTTGCCATCACCAGGGGATCGTAGAGAGGAGGTGACAGGGCCCCACTTATCCAAAACCAGTATTGCTGCCGCGTAGGCGGCAAAGCATAACCAACATACAATTCGTTAATGATCAAGGAGGAAGGAATGTTCACCAGAGCGTTCAGGATTTTGGTCCTGATTACAATCCTGCTTGGACTGGTCGGTTGTGGTGCTCCCGCAACCGAGCCAGCGCAGCCGGAAGTGGAACCCACCGAGGTGGAGACCCAACCCACGGAAGCACAAGCGACCGAGGCCGCGCCGGCTGCACCAGAGGCGGTCACACTTCAGGTATGGGCGGAGGCGAACGCAGTGGAACACTGGCGGGCGGATGGCCCCGCAGAGGCTGCCGCGAGCGTGACCGACTTTGACCTGACTGTGGAGCCGCTGCGCGATGAAGCAGGCTGGGCGGACTACAAAAAGAAATTCACCCTGGCTGCAGATGCTGGTGAGGGTCCCGATGTGGTCCTCTCTGGCCACGAGGATGTCTCCGTATGGGGTAACGCCGGCTATATCGTCGACTTTGCAGCCTGCCGCGACAAATACCCCGAGTTTGATGATGTGATCGACAGCCTATGGAACTCGGTGACTTGGGATGGCAAGCTCTGGGGCGTGCCGCAGGATACCGAAGCGCGACCCATGTTCTTCAACAAGACCAAACTGAAGGAATTGGGCTGGAGCGATGATGACATCGCCGCACTGCCCGAGAAGATCAAGACGGGTGAATTCACTCTCGACGACATGATTGCCACCGCCAAAGAGGCCGTCGAGAAGGGCGTTGTCGAGCCCGGTTATGGATACTGGCATCGCCCGACGAAAGGTGGAGACTATTTGCAGTATTACGCTGCATATGGCGGCCGCCTGTATGACCCCGAACAAGACAAGCTGATCATTTCCAAGGGCGCCCTGATCAATTGGTACGCGTTCCAGCGCCGAGTTGTGACGGAAGGCATCACCCCCGAGAACTACATCGGCACCGAATTTGCAATCTGGCACGATACAGTCTCGCACGGCAATGTGCTCTTCTGGAACGGTGGCGTCTGGCAATGGGCTGACTGGGCGTCGAACTATGTGAAAGATGAAGGCGGACAGGACTATCTGTTCGACTTTGTCGGCTATGCCCTGCAGCCTTCGGGCATCAAAGGCAAACCGGGCGTCACACTCTCGCATCCATTGGTGTACATGATCACCTCCGAGCAAGCCTCAGGCGACGCCAACCAGGATGCTGCCTGTGCCCTGCTGGCAAAGACGACGACTTCTGAAGTCAACACCAAGCATGCAGTGGATAGCACGCATCTTGGCATTCTGAAGTCCCAGGCGGACGACCCGAATTACGCCAATGATCGCCTGCTGTCTGATACGCTCTACATGCTCGACTACAACTTCTACCAGCCGAACCATACGATGTATGGTCCCTATTACGACATTCTGTTTGACAATCTGGTCAAGGCTGAGAACGGCGAATTGACGCCGGAAAAGGCTGCCGAAAATTCTATTCAGCTTCTGCAGTCTGAGCTTGGCGACGTTTTGATCGTGGAAGACTAGGTTATTCGACTTCGGGGGAAGCACTACGTGCTTCCCCCTCGATTTATTATCGAGGAGGAACGGTATGGCTGTATCCGCTCGTGCAGCAACGGGAGGTGTTCAAAAAGAAGGCGTGCTTCAAAAGCTTCGCAGTGCCAGTACCGGCTTCTGGTTCATGTCGCCCGCGGTGCTCCTGGTGGTCCTGTTCTTTTTTATTCCCTCGATCATTGTTTTCGTCCTGTCCCTGACCAACCTTAGCACCTCGACCGGTTTCCAGAAATACGATTGGATCGGGTTCGAAAACTACCAAAAGATCTTTGCCCATCCCGACGCGGGCCCCACCGCCCTGCGAACCGTCTTTTACGTGGGGGCAACCCTGGCTCTGTTCAATGTTGGTATGGCATTGGTGGTTGCTCTGCTGAGCACTCATATCCCACGCCGCGCCGGCTTTATCTTTCGCGCCCTGTGGCTGTTGCCACGCATCACCCCCTCCGTGATCTATATCATGATGTGGAAGTTTATGGCAGCTGCCAGCCCGTACGGGATACTCAATCGTTACTTCCCCGCCTTGGGTGGCCAGAACCTGCTGCCAGACGCTCCCTGGGTCTTTGTCATCCTGACCAATGGGTTCATTGGCGCCTCCTTTGGCATGATCCTGTTTGCGTCCGCGATCGAGTCAATCCCCAAGGACTTTATGAACGCGGCACTTGTGGATGGCTGCAATGCCTGGCAACGCATCCGCTATGTGATCCTGCCGGCCTTGCGCTGGCCGCTCCTCTTCGTCACCACCTATCAGACCCTCTCACTCCTGACCTCGTTTGAGCAAATCTTCATTCTCACCGATGGACAGTTCGGAACCGAGGTCTGGGCATTGTGGTCTTATCATCGGGCGCTGAGCAACTACTGGGGTAACTTCCAGTGGGGCTTTGGAGCAGCCCTGGCCGTGGTACTGGTGGTCATTGGGGCAGTGGCAGCTGTCATCTACATGCGCTTCTTCCAGTTCAATCAACTGGTCCAGGAGCCACTGGTTGATGCACTGTAGCGAAGGAGAGATATGATGAACACTGATCGTGCGACCTGGAAGGAGTGGTTCAATACGGCCCTCCCGATTGCCGCGTTGCTGATCCTGACGCTGCCCATCATCATTGGCTATATCTGGATCTTCATCTCCACCTTCTCTCGGACGACCTACGGCCTCGAGCCGCAGGGAAGCCTGACTCTGGAGAACTGGTCGTTTCTCTGGACGGACCCCAAGATTTGGACAGTCACGCTGAACACCATCATTCTGTCGGTAGGCCAGACCATCGGTGTGGTGGTGATTTCGGCCCTGGCAGGCTACGCTTTATCACGTCTCAGTTTCCCCGGCCGCAAGACCTTTTTGGCGATGACGCTTGTCCTGCACTCGTTCCCTGCGGTGACGCTGCTGATTGCCATCTATTTCGTCTTGCGCTGGATCACACGCATTCCGATCATCGGCAATGACCTGCCCATCATCGGCGGCTTTGGCTACAACACGCTGGGCGGTGTGACCCTGGTGCAACTGGCGCTCCAGTTGCCGCTGGGCATATGGCTGATGAAGGGCTTTTTCGACAATGTGTCCTGGGACATGCAGCGGGCGGCACTGATCGATGGCTGCAGTCACTTTCGCGCCTGGTGGCAGATCATCATGCCGGTCATCCGGCCCGGTGTGGCTGCGCTGGCGATCTTTTCGTTCGTCACTGGCTGGGGCTCGTTCCTCATCCCCTACACCTTCATCACCGATCAGGAGAACAGCGTGCTGGCTGCCTATTTGCGCGGCATGATGGGCGAAACTGCTCCCGTCAGCTATAGCACCGTCGCGGCAGTCGGGCTCTTCCAATTGATCCCGGTCATGATCTTCTTTATCTTCACTCAGGAATATCTGATGAACATCTTTTCTGGCGGCAGCAAAGGTGGCAACTAGGAGGCACTCACGATGGAAGTTAGTTTAGAGAATCTGACCAAACGTTGGGGGACGGCGATCGGAACGGAGAATATCACCCTCGATATCAAATCGGGCGAGTTTGTCGCCTTCCTGGGACCGTCCGGCTGCGGCAAAACCACGACCCTGCTGATGATTGCGGGCATCTACAAACCCACGGAAGGCCTGGTCAAGTTTGACGGGCGTGTCGTGAATCGTTTGCAACCCAAAGACCGCAATATCGGCATGGTCTTTCAGAGCTATGCACTGTATCCGCACATGACCGTCTCCGAGAATCTGGCATTTCCGATGAAGCTCAACAAGACGCCGGCCAGTGAGATGAAGCAGCGCGCCCAGCGCGTCGCTGAACTGATGGGGATCAGCCATCTTATGGACCGGAAACCGGGCCAGCTCTCTGGTGGACAGCAGCAACGCGTCGCTCTTGGACGTGCCCTGACGAAGGAGCCCAGCCTGCTGCTCTTTGACGAGCCCCTCTCGAACCTGGATGCCCGCCTGCGAATTTCGATGCGCGGCGAGATCAAGCGGCTGCAGCTTGACCTCGGCATCACTTCGATCTACGTCACCCACGACCAGGTCGAAGCCATGACCATGGCAGACCGTGTTGCCGTGATGCAGGGCGGCCGTCTGCAAGCCTACTGCTCGCCAACCGAGTTATACGACCAGCCCAGCAACCTGTTTGTCGCCGGCTTTGTAGGCAATCCACCCATGAACTTTTTGAACGTCGAGGTCTGCGTCGTGGACGGCAATTATCATGCCCAGTACAAAGGTGTGGACGCGCTGGTTTCCTCCGAACGCGGCTCTGTTGCAGCCGGACGAGGCCAGGTCGTCTTGGGCATCCGTCCCGAAGATGTCAGCGTGGTTCCCGCCGATAGCGGAGCGGGAATCCTGGGTGATGTCTACATTGTCGAGCCGATGGGCCGCGACGACCTGGTGGAGATCAGCATTGGCGACGTGAGAGTGCACGCCCTGGCGGACCGGGAAAAGAATTACAGTCTCGGCGATCGGGTTGGGCTGAAGTTTGATCCGGACAAGGTTCACTTCTTTGACCGGGAAACCGAGAAGTCCCTGCTGTAGCAATGATCCATAATATCGCTCACCGCGGTGCTTCCGCTTACGAGCCGGAAAACACCCTGCGTGCCTTTGCGCGCGCCATCGAGCTGGGGGCAACGCAGATCGAGCTGGACGTTCATCTCAGCCGGGATGGCAAGCTGGTCGTCGTCCACGATCCCAACCTCGCGCGGACGACGGACGGCACAGGCCGGGTCTCCGACCTGACCCTGGCCGAGATCCAGCGCCTGGACGCCGGCCAGGGCGAGCACATCCCAACGCTGGCGGAAGTCATCGACCGGGTACGCGGGAAGCTCCAGCTTTATATCGAACTGAAAGGCCAGCAGACTCCGGCGGCAACCGTCGCGACCCTGCGAGAAAAGGATTTCATCGATCAGGCAATTGTCGGCTCGTTCTACCCCTGGCTGCCTCAAAAAGCAAAGTTTCTGGAGCCGGCCCTGCGCACCTCGGTGCTGGTCGGCTGGCGGGATCATCAGGCCGATTTCATCGAGTGGGCCGTCGCGGTCGAAGCGGATTACATCCATCTCTGCTGGGAAAGCGGCTCGCCCCAGCCTCACCAGCTCCTCAGCCAGGAGTTGCTTGCATCCATCCGCCGGCGCGGCATGGGGATCGTCCTCTGGCACGAGGAGCGTGCGGATGAACTGGTCGAGCTGGCAAAACTGGATGTTTATGGGATTTGCACGAACACTCCGGACGTGCTTGCGTCTATTCTGGGGATGAAGGACAAAACCTGACCGATGCCAACAATCAAGTCACGAAATTTGAGAGCGATCGCGCTCTGGCTGGCGCTCGCGGCGCTGACAGCCTGTACGCCCGCCATGCCCACAGCCGTCGAAGCGACTTCGACCAGCCGGCCAACGGAGACTCCAGCCTCTCACGAGGACCTGGCGCGACACTATGCCCCCGTCATCTATCAGGGCGTCGCCTCGAACCAGGACTACCTCAGCGCGGTCGACCTGGACGGTGACTGGATCGGCAATAACAACTGGGAGGACCAGCCGGACGGCGACCTCTCTGCGTATGTCTACTATGCGGTGACGGAAACAGACAGCCACTGGTTTTTGTTCTACTCGCTCTACCATCCCCGCGATTACACCGAGGAGCCCTGTGAAGAGTCCGATGGCTGTCACGAGAACGATATGGAGTCACTGCAGGTTGTGGTCGCCAAGGATGGTACCTCGCTTGGGCATCTGCAGGCAATGCTGACGCTGGCGCACAGTCACATCTACCTCTACCCGGCGGACGATTCGGTGAAACGGCGCGCCCTCCGCCCCGATGGCCAGGTGCAGCTGGTCGAGGGTCATCCTGCCGTGTGGGTCGAGACGTACGGTCACGGCATTTATGGCAGGCCCTCCATCCTGGTGCCGGGGAAGATCACCTATCTTGTCGGCGACCAGGCCGAGGTGCCAGAAGATATCCACGATGACAATGTCCGTTACGGGTTGGTGCCGATCTACGATACGCTTTGGCAGCACCGCGCCGAAATCGGTCCAGGGCAGATCTTCGACAATCCCTTCGACTATCAGGGAAATATCCTGCCCGCAAGCTTTGACGGCGAAGATTGGGGCCAGGATAAAGCCAATCCGCCCTGGGCATATAACCAGGAAATCGGGGACACGTTGCTGCGCGGCGATTTTTTCCTTGACCCGGCAAAGGCACTGGCATACTTCGCCAACCTGGAGAGTGAGCTATCGCGAACGTACGTCTTCAATCCGTTCCTGGTTGACCTGGGCCTGGCGCCTGAATAAAGGCGGCCGGTGTCACTCACGCGACGGTTTGAATGAGGAGCTGATCGAATGAATGTTATTGGCATTATGTTGGATAGTTTTCGGCAGGACCATGTCGGCTTTTATCACGGCGGGAAACCGGCCTTCGAAGGCGTGCCTGCCTGTCAGACCCCGGCCCTGGACGCCTTTGCGCAAGAATGCATCGTCTTTGACAATGCCTATCCGGAAGCACTGCCGACCATTCCGGTCCGCACACAACTCTTTACCGGCCAGCGCACGCTGCCCTACCGGCCCTGGCAGCCTCTCACCCAGGAAGATATCTCTGTCGCCGATATCCTGCGCGCCGAGGGATACATTTGCGGTCTGATCTCGGACTGCTACCACTACCGGGCGCCGGGAATGAACTTCCACCGCGGGTTTCACACCTATCGCTGGATTCGCGGACAGGAGTATGACCCGTGGACGTCGCATCCTACGAAGCGGAATCTGGAAGACTACGTAAATGAACATTACGACACCGTGTGGCGCGGCCGTGTTGCGCAGTTCTTAGCCAACACCGATGACTTCACCCGCGAGGAGGACTGGTTCGCGGCACAGGTCGTGGATGAGGCGATCGAATGGCTGGAGCGCAACCGCGTTCACCCGCGGCTGTTTGCCTGGATCGATTCCTTCGAGCCGCATGAGCCGTGGGATCCCCCTGCCCGTTTTGATACCTACACCGATCCGAACTATACCGGCAAACGCCTGATCCTGCCGATGGGCGGTCCGGCCGATAGCTGGGCAACGCCCGAGGAGATCCGTCATATCCGGGGCTTGTACGCGGGCGAAGCCTCCTTTGTGGACCATTGCCTGGGTCGGCTGTTCCAGGCGCTCAAAGACCTGGGCTATTACGACGACTCGGTCATCGTCCTGCTCGCGGATCATGGCCATCCGCTTGCAGATCACGGCAAGTTCCTCAAAGGCACGGATCGACTTTATAGCGAGTTGCTCAAGGTGCCGTTCATGGTCCGGCTGCCGGGCGGGGAAGGTGCGCGGCGCACCGGGGCGATTGTTCAGTTTCACGATGTGCTGCCCACCCTGCTCGATCTGCTGGGCATGGCTGGCAACGCGACCTCCATGCACGGCGAGAGCTTTCTGCCCGTGCTGCGCGGTGACAGGGACGTTCACCGGGAAGCGATGATCACCGGCTTCCACGAGGGCAGTGAACGCTGCATACGGGATGGGACATGGAGCTACATTCAACACCCGGCGGGGGAACCGAGCGAGCTGTATAACCTGCGCGACGACCCGCACGAGCGCACAAACCTGATCGACCGGTGTCCGGAAGATGCACGTCGATTGTCTAATGCCTTTGGCAGCTACTATCAGCTGCAAATGGGGAAAGGGATCAGCGAGACCCGCGTCCGAGGAGTACAGGGCAAGTATGAACTGGGATCCAGCGGGATCGTCTGACCGTTGAGGAGAAAACCCAATGCCCGAATCGTCAGCACTGCTGCTCATCCATCACATGGCGAATCGCGATCATCGTCATCCCCCGGGGACACTGCCGGCTCTGCGTGCCTGCCTGGAAGCGGGCGCCCGCGCCGTCGAGGTCGACATCTCCCTTTTGGCAGATAACCAGTTCGCCCTTCTGCATGGACCGCTGCTCGAGCGTGAGACGAATGGCTCCGGGCCGATCAGGGCTTTTACCGCCGAACAGGTGCGGGAACTGCGCCACGTCCACGCGGGTCAGGTCACGAGTGTCCCCATTGGTTTCCTGCCGGAGGCGCTCGAACTGCTGGGACAATTTCCCAGCACGCTGGAGCTGCAGCTCGACCTCAAGCCCGACGTCTAT
The DNA here is from genome assembly GCA_049697155.1 of Anaerolineales bacterium. Classification (GTDB taxonomy): domain Bacteria; phylum Chloroflexota; class Anaerolineae; order Anaerolineales; family Villigracilaceae; genus Defluviilinea. Next base: position 1,075 of record JBAVVF010000071.1, on the reverse strand, counting down.
TCAGCGGATGAGGTCCTGGCACCGCTGGCAGCCAGCCTGCAACTCCTCAAGGAGCGCGTACGGGTGACCAGTCCCAGCGATTGGGCGCTCCGTCGCCTGCACGCCTTCGACCCGGAGTTGCTGCTCGGCTTTGACCCGCTGCTCTATCTTGAAGCTGACTTCGGGCAGAAGCATGAACCGGGAATCCCTCCCTTCCGGCAGGGCGCCTACGGCTATTGGGACGATCATCCCCTCGCCAGCCGGCGTTGGGGCACACCTGCTGAATATCTGGCGGCACGTGCCGAGGCGCTCTCTGCGCAGGTTCCGGCTGGCATGATCTGGTACATTCATGGTGGGCTGCTGGGCAAGGCGCTGGATGATGGCTTTGACTGGATCGCCTACCTGCACTTGCATGGCTCCCAAGTAGACGCTTGGACACTGGATGCTCACCGCCCGGAGCACGTGGCACTGACGCGCAGATTGATCGCGCAAGGCATAGATCGTATCACGACGAACAGCGCACCGGCTTTGGCACAAGCTTTAGGTGTAACGGCCACGTATTGACCACAGCTACATCTTCCCATTTTTCCGTGCCTGCTGCCTCCGCGCAAGGTGAGGAGGGCGGTGACCGCCAGGTTAGTGCTGCGAACTGCCGGAAAATCAGTCGCCAAAACCGCGCCGGGAAAACGAAAGCAGGTTCGCAAGGGTAACACATGCCGGAAGGAAAGTTACAAAGGGCTGTCTGGCATAGCCCTTTCTGTTTATAATCACCGTATGTCTGATCTCTTCGACCACGCCATGCAGGAACGGATGAAACAGGAGGCGCCGCTCGCGGCCCGGATGCGGCCGCGCATCCTGGAGGAATACATCGGCCAGGAACACATCGTCGGCGAGGGCAAGTTGCTGCGCCGTGCCATCGAAGCCGACAGGTTGTTCTCGTCGATCCTCCTGTGGGGACCTCCGGGGACGGGCAAAACGACCCTGGCCCAGGTCATCGCGAATACGACGAAGAGCCATTTCGTGACCATTTCGGCCATCCTGGCCGGCAAGGCCGACCTGCGCGTGATCATCCAGGAGGCGCTCGAGCGCCGGAGAC
>JBAVVF010000070.1:0-5101 GCA_049697155.1 Anaerolineales bacterium | reverse complement strand
AAAGAGACCGGTGCACCGGTCTCTTTTGATTCACGGGGTATTTGCTATCCGCTGCGGGGCCAGATGGCCAGCTCCAGCGTGATGCGCTCGAAGTAACTTCTCTGAGGCATGGCCCCCGTTCCATAATCCATATCCACGACCGTTGCCAGCAGTTGGAGCGTGGCAGTCTCGAGCAGCACCTGCTCCTGCGGTTTGACCGTCACCAGCTCACCCTTCGGCTCGAGTCGGGCCCGGATGTTCGGATCGTTATAGGCATGTTCGGACATCAGCACCTTGGTGGCGGTCTTGATGTCGTTTTTGTCGAACAGCCAGATCTCCAGGGCGGCAACTTTCTTGGGTTCACCCACGCCGATCGTCTCCGAGACGCCGACGCCGTACTCACCCAGGAATTCGCCTCCGCCTGTATCGATGCTGAACGACTCATCGTAGAGATCGTCACCCAGGACGTACGTGGTCATGGTCTGCGTGATCGGCGGCGCGAGTCCGAGGGATTGAAAATCGGTCTTCTCCACCTGGCGGCTGAGCTCGGCCCCCTGCATCACGGCTGTCATCGGGCCGGTGTTCTTGCGCAGCAGGCGGAACAGATAAAAAGCGACAGCTCCGACAAAGATGACTAAAACCACTCCACCCAGAATCGCCCAGGTTGAACCCAGCCCGGTTGGCTCTTCGCCCGGCGGCAAAACCGGCTGGACCGGCACTCCGGTCCCGCTTTGAATAACGGCCCGGAATTGTTGAATATCCACCGGATTTAAATAGCCTGGATCGGTTTCGATCAGTCCGAAGATCGTGTCCCCGGACTCACCCAGACTGTTCCAGCGCTCGACCGCCTTGCCGGTATCACCGGTTCGATTGTATGAATCGATTGTCATGCGCAGGAAATCTTTCTGAAGATCTTCCCGCAGGAACTCCGGTGTCGTATTATTCCACTGCACCGGCCAGATCCCCCAACCGACCACCAGGCCCAGAATCAGACCCAATAGCACGCCTAACCCAATAGCCACTGTCGTGTTTTTGAGGATATTCTTCAAGATCGCGATCACTGCTTCCATGGCTTATTCCTTTTCCGGGGAGCTCTGCCGCCTGCCTACGTCCCTGAGCTTTGAGATGCGGACAGACGCCGCAAATCAAATTTTGGTTTGGTGTTCAAGCCGTTCTGTAACCTATTATATACCATCCCTTGGACAGCACAACCTCCGCATAGTACCGAAGTCGCACTACCGACGTTCCATCAGATACAGGACCCGCTCTGATTCGCGCACGTTGACCGCCTCCGCGACCTTAAATCTCTCCCTGAAAGCGGCTTCAAAGCCTGCGCGCGTATACGTGGGGAAAATATCCTCCCGCGACAGCAGCAGCTTTTGCACCTGGCTATCGGACTTGGGCACGAACTCGATCACCAGCCATTTGCCCCATTTTGCGAGAAAATCAGCCAGCTGCGGCAGAGGCACATTGTTCGAGATGGCCAGGTGGTGGACGATCGCCAGCGCCAGGATCATATCGGCGGGCCCGCGCCCGTGGAACGAATCGCGCTCCTGGTTGGCCCACCCGATCGACGGGCTGGGATTGGTCAGGTCGAGCAGCAGCGGCAGCAAATTCTGCTCTTTTGCCTCTTTGCTGACTCTGTAATTCTGCTCCACCGCGGTCGGGTCCACATCCGACGACACAACGAACGCGCCGGACTGGCCTGCCACGCGGCTGAAGACCCCATTGTTTGCACCCAGGTCCCAGACCAGCGCCGGTTTGAGTCGCCCAGACCATTCCCCGACCAGCTGCTTCTTGTGCTCGAAGGCCGCATCGGAATAATTGGTGATGTCGTAATAGTTTCCCCATTCCGTCCCACCCGGGTGCCAATCCAGCTTGCGCACGGTAGAATCAAGGCTGTCGAGCAGGCCGGTCATGGCCTGTTTGCTCATCGTCGCGGCGCGTGACTTCACGTCGGCGCCGGAGTATTTCTTCTGCGCGCTGGCATGCAAATGGATATGGGTCAGCAGACCGAAGTTGAAACGCGAGCGGGCCGGCAGCAGCTCGCCGGCCAGGTCGAGCGGCACGCCGTCGATGTAGACCCGCAGCAACTGGTTCAACCGGACATCCTTCAGAGCCATCAGCGCCAGCGGGGCCAGGAAGTGCTGGCAGAATTGCCGGTAGGCCACCCAGGGCTGTCCCTCTTTGTAGATTTCAAAGGAAAGCGTGTCGATCAGGGTTGCCTTGCCGCGCACAAACTGGATGTTGTAGGCGCTGGCATCCTTCAGCGACATGCCAGCCTTCAGAGCACGGCGCTGGATGGATAACGTCGCGAGCGCCGCGTCCTTCAGTTGGCCGAACGACCATTCGTACGGATACGAGATGAAGGGCACGCGCTCCGGCTGGATAATCTTGTAGGCCGAGTCCGCCTCAGCCGGAGGCTGGTCCGCTTCGCTGTGCGGGATCAGCAGCCCGGCCTTGACGAGTTTGTCGTAGAGGCCGGATGTCATCAACTGCTGATATTCCTGCTCGTACTTGCGGTTGACCTGCCGGTAGAGGACTCCGCCGCGCGAAAACAGGAACCCGCTTGGGTCACGGAAGGAAGCGGAAAGCTGTCCGCTATTTTGATTCGGGTTCGTCATCTTCGTCGTCGTCAGCAGCCTTGGTGGACTTGATCCCAAACCAGCCTTTGATCCTGCTCCAGGAAGCGCGTACAGCAACCAAAAGTCCAAGTCCTGCAGCAATCGCCAATTGGATCAGGAAACTGCCTGAGCCGGGATCCAGATACGGAAGGGGTGCAAAGTGCATATTGATTTCTCCTATTCAACAGTCTCAGGAACGACCTCTTCCAAACGGAAGGCCTCCTGACAATTTGTACATTGGGCATCACGCTTGCTCGCAACCACCAGCAACCCACCACACTTTGGACAGGGCTGCTTGAGCGGCCGCTTCCACGACGTGAAGTCGCAGTTCGGATAATTCTCGCAGCCGAAGAACGTGCGGCCCTTGCGTGTCTTGCGTTCGACCAGCTCGCCGCCGTCTTTCGGGCAGGCGATGCCGATCTTTTCAAGCCAGGGTTCGGTGTAACGGCAGGCCGGGAAGTTCGCGCATGAAATGAACTTGCCAAAGCGTCCATACCGAATGACCAGCTCACCACCATCGTCGGGACATTTGCGGCCGATCGGCTCCGGCTCGCTCTTCGTGACGGGCATCTCGGCCTGTGCTTTTTTCAGGTCGGCGGCGAAGGGTTGATAGAACTCGTGCATCACTTCGACCCACTCCGCCTGGCCGGAGGCAATCATGTCGAGATCCTCCTCCATGCGGGCCGTGAATTGCAGGTCAACGATGTCGGGGAAGTACTGCATCATTATGTCATTCACTTGAATCCCGATCTCCGTTGGCACAAGGCGTTTTTCTTCGCGCAGCACATATCCGCGCGCCTGGATCGTCGAAAGGGTCGGTGCGTAGGTCGAGGGGCGTCCAATTCCATCCTCTTCGAGCGCCTGCACGAGGGTGGCCTCGGAATAACGCGGCGGCGGCTGGGTAAAATGCTGCTCGGGGATCAGGCGGATCAGCTCCTGCTTTTGCCCCTCGGCCAGCTCGGCCGGAATACGGACGTTCTCCTCATCCTCCTCCGATTTCACATCCTCGTTTTTCGCTTCCTCGTAAACGACCAGAAAGCCGGCAAACTTCACCGAGGATCCGGAGACACGCAGCAGGTATTCGTGCGCGTTCGTCCTGCCCGTGACCTCGACCTGCAGGGTGTCGTAGACAGCCGCTTCCATTTGGGAGGCGACAAATCTCTGCCAGATCAGGCGGTAGAGCTTGAACATCGCGGGCTCAAGATATTGCTTGATCTGCTCAGGCTCACGCATCACAGACGTTGGACGGATGGCCTCGTGGGCTTCCTGGGCGTTGGCGGAGCGGGTTTTGTAATGCGGTGCTTCCGCGGGCAGAAAGTCGGCGCCATATTTATTCGTAATATACTGGCGTGCTTCGGTTTGCGCACCCGCAGAAACATTGGTCGAATCGGTACGCATGTAGGTGATCAAACCGGTCGTCCCGCCGTTGCCCACCTCCTGACCTTCGTACAAGCCCTGCGCCAGAGCCATCGTGCGCCTGGCGGTAAAGCCCAGCTTGCGGGAGGCTTCCTGCTGCAGAGTCGAGGTGGTAAAGGGTGCCGAGGGTTTTCGCCGCCGCTCCCCGCGTTTTACTTTCGTCACCTGATAGGCGGCAGTTTCCATGTCCACCAGGACCGGCTTGACGGTCTCCTCATTCGGCAGTTCAGGGTCTTTCTCGTCGATCCTGGCCAGTTTGGCCGTGAACGTGGACTTGAGTCCCTCCGGCTGGAACTCCGCGTGGATGGACCAGTATTCCACCGGCACAAATGCATCGATCTCACGTTCCCGCTCGACGATGAGTCGGAGCGCCACCGACTGGACGCGTCCTGCCGACAGGCGCCCGCGCACCTTTTGCCAGAGCAGCGGACTGATGCTGTAGCCGACCAGGCGGTCCAGGATGCGGCGGGCCTGCTGGGCATCCACCAGGTCCATGTTGATCGGACGCGGGTGCGAGAAGGCTTCCTTGACCGCCGACTCGGTGATCTCGTGAAAGACCACCCGTTTGGCACGCTCGGGATCGATCTGCGCGGCTTCCAGCAGATGCCAGGAAATCGCTTCACCTTCGCGGTCGGGGTCGGTGGCCAGGTAAATCTCCTCCGCTTTCTGCGCCAGCTTTTTGAGATCTTTGACCACGTCCTTCTTTTCATTGGGGACGCGATACTTCGGTTCGAAATTATTCTCCACATCCACGGAAAGCTGCGACTTCAACAGATCGCGCACATGCCCGACCGAGGCGCGGACGGTATAGCCCTTGCCCAGATAGCGTCCCACGGTTTTGGCCTTGGCCGGTGATTCGACCACCACCAGTTTGCCCTCGCGCTTTTCCACTTTGGCAACCTTGGCAGGCTTTTCCGGCGGGACCAATCCTGCGTGAGCCTCCGTTTTTCCCATTCTGTAAAGTTTTGTTCCACAGACCGGGCAGACACCAATCGTGACGGGAGATCCCTTGGCGTTGAAACCCGCCACGGGATCCTGCACTTCACGTTTGGTCTTACACTTCATACAATATGCTTCCATAC
>JBAVVF010000069.1:0-2727 GCA_049697155.1 Anaerolineales bacterium | reverse complement strand
CCTGAGCTGCGACGCGTCGAATTTCAGGTCATAGGCGGCCACCGCCACGCCGTCCCTGCCCGCAAGCCCCTTGGCAAAGGTCTGCCCCACCTCGCCGAAGCCGATGAACGCCAGCCGTGTCATGGGTACCGCCCGTTCGAGCCTCCAGGATGGGCCCGAGCTTGGGTGGGGGATGGTGGGACGTCAAGGGTGGCGGCGCAGGGCCCAATGCGGCGAAGCGGCGTTGCGCCGATGCACCCCGCCCGACGACTCCACGCTTTCAAATCCCGCTGCCCGCTGGCCCGCCGCCCCTGAATTGCCCGCGCTCCCTCCACTGCTCTAGTTGCTCGGCGTACGCTCCCATGATGCGGTTCAACTCCTGGACGCTGTCCAGCTGCCAAAACTTGGGCCACTGCTTCGTCAACGAGTCCGTCACTGGAGCCAGGGACCCCACCAAATACCGGCAACACCAATACAAGAGAATTGGAAACAGCAGATAGAAGCTGAGTTGACGGTAGTCAAGGTCGAGCATTCCAAGAGCGGATGCCGTCGCGGGAGGAACAATAAACAAGAAAACAAACAGCAAAGGCACGAGAACCAGAGAATAAATGCTGTCTCGTCGAATTTGGAACAAAATATTTCGCAGAAACTCCTCGATAAAGAACACCCTCCAGGCCATCCACTGCAGGTTGGTGATCCACATTACTGTTTCTGCCCTCATCTCGTCCGCTTCCTTTTTCCCGATGATGGCGGCGTTAGCGCTTGCGTTAATCTTACCGAACTCAACTCGAATATCTTTCAGGTAGTTCGACAAGAATATATCCATCTGCTGCCCGTTGAGCGTCTGCAGCTGCTGATAGGCCAGCTGGTAGAACATCAACATGACCACGAATCCGAGTAGGCAGGACAAGGCGGTGAACACGAACTTATCGAACCCGCTTGAGAAATCCCCGACCGTGCGGAGAAATGCAGACATGTCGATGCCAAGAAAAGTCAGCTCAGTCGGAAGATTTTTCAGGAGAAGATGGAAGGGAACCAGCCCGGATGCCACGATATTGATAAAAGCAACCGCGGTGGCGACACAAGAGAAAACAATGGCAAGGCAGAAAACATTGGAACTTATCACTCTGCCGAATTCCGACAGGACATAGAAGCAGGGTTTGTCACTTCGGCTAAACAGTTTGGCGATGAAGGCATTGTGAATATCCTCATATAGGTTGAGGGGGTTGGTGTCGGTCGGAACATCGGCGCGAAACAGTTGCCTGGCTTTCTCGAAATCCGCCCTGGCCTTCTCGAAGTCCTCCTTGTCCTTATCGACATCCTCCTTGGTGTTGCCGGAAGCCTCGTCGGCACTATCGGGAGCCTCCTTGGCGCCTTCTCTGTTGTGCTCCGCCACGAGCACTGGGTGTATCCAGGAGCAGCCGAGCCGGAACTTCCGGTTGATCCTGACGGATGACTTGTCGAAGTCCTTCGCAATTTCATCCTCGGTTTCCGTGAAGACCATACCGCCGACGCTCTGGCCGAGCAGGGACTTGAGGGGTCTTTCCCGGGTTGGCGCCTGGCGGCCGAAGCGCAACACGCGCCGAACGGCTCTCGATAGCGCTTTCGTCCAGCTGCTGAGGGGGCGGAGGAGCCACCGAGACGCGAGTTTACGAAACAACGCTAGGAGTGCCAAAATTATGAACGCCGCCAGCAGGGCCGCCAGCAGGACGAGAACGGCCGGCAAATTTTCAGGCCGGCCGGCTGCCTGCCGAATGCGGTAAATTCGAGGCTCCGAGGTGCTTGGCCCGAATGCAGCGTCGCCGCCGTAGGTTGCCGTTATGGTGTGCCGGCCCGCCGCGAGGGCCGAAGTGGTCAGGGACGCGCGCCCCTCCGTCAGTGCAACGCTGCCGAGGACAACGTCGCCGGCCTTCAAGGTAACGGTGCCGGTGGGCGTGCCCCCTGTCCCGCTGACGGCCATCTTGAAGGTCACGCGCTGCCCCGCCTCACCCTCGGTGGCAGACGCCGCGAGTTCGATGAGTTCGATGGCCGTAGCGGCCTTGACGACCTCGTGGGAGAGCGCGGCCGATACCGAGCCCTCGAACGTGGCGTCCCCAGAGTAGGTTACCACTATGGTCCGCCGACCCGCCGCGAGCGCCGACACGGTCCATCGCGCGCGCCCCTCCGACAGCTCGGCGCTGTCGAGAACGATCTCTCCGTCCTTGAACGTCACAGTTCCCACGGGGACGCCGCCGGCACCGGTGACAACCGCAGTGAATGTCACGGCGCTGCCTACCTTGCTGGTGGAGCTTGATGCCGTCAGATCGGTCTGAGTGTCCTTTTTCTGCGTCTGAGGCGCAGGCGCCGCCGTGGGTGGCGCGGCCTGATCCTGCGCGAGGGCCGGACATGCCACAATCGACGCGCCTGCCGCACATAGCCACACGCACACGACAGCGCCAAGGAGACGAGATGGAAAGTCGCGGAACGATCGAAGCGAGATCATCTGTGCTCAATCCGGAATGTTATCGGCCAGCGCCCGACCCTTCGCCGCCCGCACAAGACCAACCCTATGCCCGATAGACGACATCTGAGTGTCTGTCTATCACTTATAATCACAGTGAATTCGCAGTCCTGTGGCACCCCGGCACTTGGCAGGCCCGGCGGCCGTAACGATGGTGAGTCCGGTTCAGGAACCGTGGGGCACGGGGGTATGAACGCGACTATTCTCACCGTTCTCGCGCTGGTGCTCGCCTGGTCGCTGACCGGGCT
>JBAVVF010000068.1:0-7403 GCA_049697155.1 Anaerolineales bacterium | reverse complement strand
AATAACTGTAACGATTTACTGTATCGATTTAGTATATCGTTATAGTAACAGTTTTCACAAGCTTTGTCAAGCCTAATTCTTTAGCCAAGCAATGTACATTTTTCTGTAACATCAGGGAAAGAACTTGGACGGATACACGCAGTTTCGCGACCTTTCAAGGACGTTGCCTGGTCTCAACACCACATAACGTTATATAGTAGCGGCCGGTCTTGCGCGCATGTGCGACCTTCGGATTATGAACCGAGTGCCAGATTAATATCGGTGGGTTTCTCCACCATACAAGAATGTTCAGAGGCGTTTTAGAGAGTCTTTGGCAAAATTGGGCTGACTGTAATTTTCGTATCGCCCCATGGTGGTACCCAGGCACCATACCAGACTTCAAATTAGAAGCGCGTGCAAATTTCCTGGCTATAGGTAGGCAGAAAATGATCTAGCAGCGTTCCACAGCTGGCTATGGGGTACTGTTTCAGAATAGTGATGTCTGACTATTGCTTATGAAGAATAAAAGCAAGACAGTCCGTGCTTTTTATAGCACAGACCGTCTTGTTATCATGACCGCGTTGAAAACACACAGCATCAAAGATTCTGGAAGCAGGTGTAATTATTCATTATGCCCGCATGAAGGCAGGGATTGCAGCAAAGCGCGTCCAGACACTCCTTGGATTCGCGTGTCTTTACATCTTCTTTCATTCAGGTCGGTTTCCCTCCGCACTACCCACTGGCGGTTATTTCTGGCGCTGCCGGATCCACTTGAACAATTCAACCGCGAGAAAGATGATCATGCCGAAGCCGAGGCTAACGAGCAGGTCCCGCAGGCTGAGCGGCGTCGTGGAGAAAGCCCGGTTGAGAAAAGGTACATAGATCACCGCCATTTGCAGGGCAAACGTCAACAACACGGACCACAGCATAGTTTTGTTTGAAAACAGTCCAATTTGCCACAGCGTATCCCGGTCCGAGCGGGTGGCGAGGGCATTGCCCATCTGAGCCATCGTGAGTGTGGTAAAGGTAATGGTTTGCCAGACCGCTGGGGAGGCAGACGGGTCTATCCGATAATACAGGTAGCCAACGCCGAGAGAGACCAGCCCCATCAACAGGCCGATCCACAGGATATCGCGCCCCATCCCCCGCCCGAAAATATTTTCGCGAGGTGGATAGGGTGGTCGCTGCATAACCTGTCGCTCCGCAGGCTCGATCGCCAGCGCCAGACCAGGCAGGCCATCGGTAACCAGGTTGACCCACAGGATCTGCAGCGAGGTCAGCGGCAGTGGCATGCCAATGAATGGCGCCAGCAGCATCACCCAGATCTCCCCGGCATTGGATGTCATCGTGTATCTGATGAATTTACGGATATTGTCATAGATCCGCCGGCCTTCCTGCACCGCGGCGACAATGGTGGCGAAGTTGTCGTCCAGCAGGATCATGTCGGAGGCTTCCTTGGTGACATCGGTGCCGGTAATCCCCATGGCCACACCGATCTCCGCCTTCCTGAGCGCGGGAGCGTCGTTAACCCCGTCTCCCGTCATCGCGACGATGTGCCCGCGGTCCTGGAGCGCCTGGACCAGTTTGAGCTTGTGTTCCGGGGAGACACGAGCGTACACCGGCACCTCTTCCACCACCACTTTCAGTTGTTCAACGGTCATTCCATCCAGGTCGCGGCCGGTGAGCGTTTTTCCTCTCTCGGCGATACCTAAATCCGCGGCGATATACGCGGCCGTCAGCGGATGGTCCCCCGTGATCATGACCGTCCGGATCCCTGCCGCTTTGGCTTCCTTTACAGCACTTTGGACTTCCGGGCGGGCCGGGTCGATCATGCCCACCATGCCAATGAAGATCAGATCGCGTTCGACCGCCTCCGCCGTATCACGCTGACAGAAGGCCAGACCCAACACCCGCATCCCATTCTTGGCCAGATCGTTGTTCGCCTTCAGGATACGTTCACGCCAGGTCTCATTCAAGGGTTCCGTCTGACCGCCTGCCCAAACCTGATTCGAGACTTCCAACAGATTATCTACAGCGCCCTTGGTGATCACCAGATAATGACCCGGCTCGAAAAAATCGGGGCGCGCATCCTGAAAAGGATTTAGCAGGTCCGGGACCAGGTCCGGATTGGGGCGGTGAACGGTCGTCATCCGTTTGCGGTCCGAATCGAACGGCAGTTCGGCCACCCGTGGAAAAGCCTGTTCCAGGTCTTTTTTCCACAATCCCGCCCGGGCACTGGCGATCACCAGCGCACCCTCGGTCGGGTCACCGACCGTTGAAAACGTTCCCCGTTCACCCGGGACCGGCTCGAGCACAGCATCGTTACACAGGGCGCATCCAGCCAGGGTCAGGACGATCGGAGGACTTTCCTGCAGCAGGGGTTCAACAGGATCCTCCGGGCTGACGGTGGGGCTAAAACTGCGTAAACGCTCCTGTAGGTTAAGCGAATTCTCCGCCACATCCACAAACGTTACGGTCATCCGGTTCTGGGTGAGGGTGCCAGTCTTATCGGAGCAGATGACCGTGACCGAACCGAGCGTTTCCACGGCTGGCAACTTTCGGATCAGGGCGTTACGTTTCAGCATCCGCTGCGCGCCGAGCGCCAGCGCAATCGTCACCACCGCAGGCAGCCCTTCCGGGACGGCCGCTACTGCCATGGCAACCGCGACCTTGAACATCTCGATCCAGTTCTCACCACGCAACAGACCCAAAGCGAAGACCACTGCGACCAGCACCAGCGCGGCCAGCGCCAATCCCCTGGCAAGCTGTTCGAGCCGTCTCTGGAGAGGCGTCTTTTCGATGCCAACCGACTGGAGCATATCGGCGATCTTACCCAATTGGGTCTTCATCCCGGTACCAGTCACCAGGGCCATGCCATGACCATAGGTGACGACCGTCCCCATGTACACGGAATTGACCCGGTCGCCCAGCGCAAGATTTTCCCCTGCCAGTGGAGCCGGATCCTTCTCGACTGCCTCCGATTCGCCGGTCAGCACCGCTTCCTGAACCCGCAGATTGGCTGCCTCCAGCAAACGGGCATCGGCCGGGACCGTATTCCCGGTTTCCAACTGGATGATGTCGCCGGGGACCAGCGAGAGTGCGGTGACTTCCTGTAAATGCCCATCCCGCCGGACGCGAACGCGCGGAACCGCCATACGCTTGAGAGCTGCCATCGCCTGTTCGGCGCGGTACTCCTGGACAAAGCCGAGCACGGCGTTGAGAACCACAATGACCATGATAACAACCGCATCGATCGTCTCCCCCAGGATCGCGGAAACGACCGCAGAAATGATCAGCATCACGACCATGATGCCAGTAAATTGCTCCCACAAAATTGCCCAGGGACCTTTGCCTGCCCGCTCGACCAACTCGTTTTGTCCGTACTCTGCGAGCCGCCGGGCAGCCTCCGCCGCGGTTAAACCATTTTCTAAATTGCTGTGGATCTGGTGGACAGCTTCCTGTGTCTCCAGCCTGTGCCATTCAGTCATTGTGCCTCACGTTTCAATTCCTGATTTCGATAGTTATTGTATACTAAAACTATGGTAGCGGTAAACCCATGCGCGGAGTATCCGGTTTTATATATGTGGGTCGTCCCCATGATAAAGCGGTATTTGCAAACTTTTATATAGTGACTCTGGTAAAGTTAGGCGGTTGAAAACACGTCTATGATGCTTCAGTGCTGCCTGATCGCTGCTTATGCAAAGAGAAAACAAAACACTCTATTGAAAGTCCTACTTTTAACTATAGTTGGGACTATCGACCCGGAACTGATTACTATGGGAGTCGATACATTCATGGGACCAGCTCAGGCAATGTTTTCAAACTGCCCTGGAAAACGGAGGTCAGTACGGACCAGCCGCCCATGGCCAGCACAGGTGGTCACAGTCGACAACGTCGGTCCGAATGGCAGGCGTCCAGGAATTATCTACACCGGCTTCAACGTGACAGAATTCGTCATGAGAAAGCCGTCTTCCACAATCAGTCCAATTGCACCGCTAGTAAGTTGGCTGTCTCTATCCTCAAATTCCATGACGAGCTTGCCGTCCACCCAGCCTTTGAATTGATTCCCCCGAACTTCCAGAGCAAGGTCGTATGACTCCCAGAACTCCCACTCGAACGGAAACTCGCTCAGGACCGCTTTCTGGCCCTCATAAACCCGTATCAACCGGACCGTCTTTTTATCGAAAAGCTGAAGGGCATAGTAGCGCTGCAATCCCTGCACACGGACGGCCAGCCCGCCGGCCTTGAGAAGGGACGGTCGTATGCGCGCGCTGACATGATAGTCCTGCCATTCCCGCAGGCCGGTCGTGACCAGGCCGCGGCCTTCGTTCTGGATCAGCCGGAAGGCGTCCCTGCCATTCTGCTCCCACTTGTCCACCGCACAAACCCAGGACATGGCCCACAGGTTCGGCGTGTTCGGCTTGATTTGATAACTATCCGGCCTGCCGAAGACTGTGTCCGCGACGCCGTCCCAGGTGAGAGAGTCCAGGTAGACCGTACCTTTCGCACTCCCATCTGTTTGGAGCTCGATCCCCACCGCGTAGACGGGCATCCCACGCAGCTCAGGCACACGCCAGGTCAGGGTCTGATACTCCCCTGGCCGGAGCCGGATCGATGGACCGGTCAAGCGCATCGGCTGCCGCTCGGAATCATAATAGCAGAGAAACAGCCCGGCTGCGACGAGTTCATCTGCGCTGAGTCTGGCCCGAACCGTCTGGCCGGGATACAGCGTCGGCGAGGCGATCAGTGCATATCCGGGCATGTTGAGATCTTCTGGCAGGACAAAGGTGGGCGTGGAAACCCGCACCGTTCCGCTAGTGGTGCAGTTAAAATGGATCGCCAGGCTGCGCTCACCTCGCTGGCTGTGCCCGGACACGTTCTTCAGGCCGGCCTGCGCGGCAGGAGATTCGGACGGGTCGACGCGGAAGCCTTGCAGACTGCCGGGCAGTTCGAAGTGGAAGCGGGCGCCGTCCTTGGGCTGCAAAGCCGGGAGGTCGCACATCGCCCGCGCGTTGTTAACAATGTGATAGCTCTCGATGACCGCATCGCTCACACAGCGACCGCCATCCATCGTCGGCAGGTACATCCTGTCGGCGACAGGGCCGCGCCAATCGGCATTGCCTTCGAACCCCGCCAGCCCGTTGCGAATACCCAGCAACGCGCCCAGGTTCCCGGAGTTGCAGTCGGTGTCCCAGCCGCAGGTGTTGGTGACCATGAGCGACTGCTGGAAGTCACCCTGCCCGTAGAGCAGCCCCAGGATGATCAAGGCATGGTTGGGAACCATGTGGCAGTTACCGGGGAACTGGTCGTAGCCATATCGGCGCTCGATCCGGTGGAATGTCTTCTGCCAGTCACAGTCCTGGGCGTGCCATTCGCGCAGGTCGCCGATCATGCGATAGAGGATGGAGCTTTTGGGAATGACCGACTGTCCGGTCTCGATCAGCCGGTCGATGTCGCCTTCGACGAAGGCCTGCGCCTCCATCGCCGCCAGGACCTGGGCACCGTAGACGCCCTCGCCGTCATGACTGACGGAGGCAGCCCGGCCCGCCAGCTCGGCGGCTTTCTGCGGCTGGCCGGGATAGACCATCGCCCAGGCATCGATGAAGATCTGCCCGCCGATCTGCTCGGCGACGGTCGAACCGTTGGTTTCGATCGCGCCGCTCAACGGGGCAGGAATGCCGTGCTTGAGGCGCAGGTACGCAGTGTGCTCGGTAGAGTTACCCATGCCTCCCCACCACAGGATGGTCTTGTTCTCGATCAGGTAATTGAGCCAGGTATTGCCAATCTGTTCTGCGGTCAGGTCAGGAGAGTTGCCGTGATCGGCTAGGGCGCGGAAGAAGGTGAAGGTGCCCGAAATATCGTCATCGGTCACGACAAGAGGGACGCCGCGCTTCTCATGCACGTAGTATCGTATCTCGCCCAGCTCGCGCAGGATCCGTTCATAGCTCCAGCCCTCGAAGGGCCGACCCAGGTAAACGCCAATGATCTTTCCCAGCACTCCGGCATAGACGCGCTCGAGGTAGTCGTGAGGAAATTGCATATCGGATCCTATGACCCGTTGGGGAGTTCAGCCAGGATGGCTCGGGCCAGATCTTCATCGACGAACAGGTCGGTGATCAGGCCGGCCCGCAGCAGGGCGGCAGTTGCCTGCGCCTTTTCGTGCCCGCTGGCGACGGCCAGGACATGTTTCGACTGGTGCAGCTGCCTGGGATGGATGCCGATGACCCGCTCGTACAGCGGCGATTCGATGAACTGTCCCTCGGCGCTGAAATAGCGGCTGCAGACGTCGCCCACCCCGCCGGCATTCTCGAATTCGGCCAGGTTCTCCCGACCGATGTAGATGATCTCGCCCGTCACTGGAGGCAGCGTACCGATTCCAACGCAGACATGCGTCAGCCGGTCCCAGTAGCGCGTCACCGAATGGATGACTTCATCATCCAGCAGAAGGTTGCGCAGGGCCGGGGAATGAACCATCAGGGGCGCGTGCAGGAAGTGCGGGGTGCCGCTGAAACTGCTCGCCATCTTCAGCACATGCAGGTTGACCTGCGAATATGTGCCGATCAGTCCGCTGCTGCTTTCGCCCACCAGCGGCAGGAAGTCGGCGGAGCAGTTGCGCGAAGGCGCCAGCAGCTCGGCGACTTCTGCCATCGTGCGGCCGAAGCCGATCCCGACAACGTCGCCATCCTGCAGGGTCTTCTCAAGATGGCGGGCCAGCGCGCCGGCGATGGAACGCCGGGTCAGGGCGGCCGAATTGCCTGTGCTGGGCACCACCACCACCCGGTTCAGGCTCGTACGGCTCTGCAGGATCAGCGCAAGGTCTTCACGGTAATCCTGAGGGTTGTTGATCTCGATCTTGACGATACCCTGGTCGCGGGCCCGCTTGAGATACTGGGCGATCAGGGAGCGCGAAACGCCCAGCTCATCCGCGATCTGCTGCTGCGACAGGTTGCCTTCGTAATACATCTGGGCAACCTGCACGAGCATTGCCAGCACGTTCGAGCGGTTTTCGGTTTCGTTGTTCATGCTTTCCGTCCTTTGGTAGCAGTGTTCATACTGTCTCTGGCTGCAAAATCCCGGTCCGCAGAAATACGTCTGCGGCAGCGCCCACGAGGGCCGAATTCTCGAACGACTCGCGCACCACCTGCAGGTCACGCCTGGCTTCGTCCGTCATCAGGAACTCGCGGATGCGGCGCTGGATGCGATCAACAAAGTTCGGGCTGGCGTTGACCACGCCTCCGCCCATCACAATCATACTCAAATCCAGGGTATTGACCACCCCTGCAAGGTTGATCGAGATCAGGCGGACGACGTTTTCCAGGATGACCTGCGCCGCGGGGTCGCCCTGCGCTTCGGCCGCGAACACATCGGCGGTCGTCACCTTCGCCCCGCGCGCCAGCCCGCGCAGCCGCGGGCTCTCCCCCGAA
>JBAVVF010000067.1:0-16179 GCA_049697155.1 Anaerolineales bacterium | reverse complement strand
GGTGTGGAGCTCTATGCTCTGGAGGCACCCGCGCCCGCTTACGATTCCGTAACAAACTCCGTAGATGGATCCAGGGTTGTAGTGCAGGCTGTTCAGGAGCGACTCGTCATCCAGAATGCCGACCTGGCCATCGTGGTGAGGGATCCGAAGGGGAGCATGGACCAGATCAGCGCCCTGGCGCAGGAGTTCGGCGGGTACGTCGTCTCTTCAAATATGTACCAGTCCTATACGTCCATGGGCAAGGAAGTGCCCGAGGCGAACATCGTCATTCGTGTGCCCTCCGAACGCCTGGATGAAGCCCTTACCCGCATCAAGGAAGACGCGGTCGAGGTCGATTCAGAAAACCGCTCGGGACAGGACGTCACCAGCCAGTATATAGATTTCCAAGCCCAGCTGAAGGCCAAACAGGCTGCCGAAGAAAAACTGCTCGAGATTATGGACCAGGCCACCCGGGCCGAAGATGTCCTGGCTATCTATCTGGAGGTGCAGAGGGTTCAGACGGAAATTGAACAGCTCAAAGGGCAGATCCAATACCTGGAAGAATCCGCCGCCCTCTCCGCCATCAGTGTGCGGCTGATCGCCGAGGAAGGCACGCAGCCGATCGAAGTCGGCCCGTGGAAGCCTTCCGGCGCCGCGAAAGATGCCATCGAGGACCTGATCGGCTTCTTCCAGAACTTTGTGGAGTTCCTGATCCGCTTCTTCCTGCTGACCCTGCCGGCGCTGATCCTGATCGCCATCCCGCTCTACCTCGTTTATCTCGCTGGACGCGCGGTGTATCGCAGATATAACAAATCGAAAGTCAATATAGAAGAAAAGAAATAGTTTTCCACCCCATCCACCGCAAGACGAAGGGTTGCCAATCTTCAGCAACCCTTCGTCTTTTTATTTCGGAGGAAAGAGGAAAGATGAAAGAGGGAGTTGCGGGTTATAATTTTTGGCCATGGACAAACTCGCGCGTGACGCACAGGCCTTGTTCAACGTTCACATCACAGGGCGTCAGGTGATGGCATTGATCACGTATGAAAAAGAGCTGCTCGAATGGAACCGCAGGTTCAATCTGACGGCCATCCGTGATTCCGAATCCATCCGCACCAAGCACTTCCTCGATTCGTTTTCCTGCGTGCTGGCCTGGAAGGCTTCCCCGCCAAACCAGCTCATCGACGTGGGCACCGGGGCGGGGTTCCCCGGCATTCCACTGAAGATCCTCTACCCGAATTTGAAGCTGACCCTGGTCGAATCGGTGGGCAAAAAAGCCATGTTCTGCCAGCACATTACCAGTGTTCTTGGTTTGGAACACGTGGAAGTCGTTCAGGCCCGCGCCGAAACCCTGGGACAGCACCCGGCCCACCGCGAAAGATACGATTGGGCTGTCGCCCGCGCGGTGGCCAATCTCAACGTGCTGAGCGAATATTTGATCCCGCTCGTCAAAGTCGGCGGGATGGTGCTCGCCCAAAAAGGCGAAAGCGGACCGGCCGAAGCGCAGTCCGCTGAAAATGCCATGAAGTTATTGGGGGGCAAACTGAAGCAGCTGATCCCGGTCAACCTGCCGGGTGTGGCGGACGATCGTTATCTCGTCGTCGTGGACAAGGTTGCCGCGACGCCGCCGAAGTATCCGCGCAAACCGGGGATTCCGATGAAACAACCGCTTTGAAACAGTAATCAGTATTCAGTTTTTCAGATTGAACCAACTACTGTTTACTGACTTACTGAACACTGAATACTGAATACTGATTACTGATTACTGGCTAACAGGCCTCATCCACGATCGTAATCTTATCTTCCTTGTTGGGGATAATGCACAGGAACTCAAAGGGTTCATCGCCCGTGTTGTCATAGGAATGGACCACGCCCTCGGGGATCAAAACGACATCACCGGCCCGGACGTGATGGGACTCGTCACCGATCGTAATGGTCGCTTCGCCGCGCAGGACGTACTGTTCGTGCTCGAGGGTATTGGTATGGCGCGGCATCCCGCCTCCCTTTTGCATGGAAAACTTCCGCAGCGCAAAGTTGGGACCTTCCTGGGAAGAGATCAGGACCTGGATGGTCGTGTCCGTTCCCGCGGCCACCTTTTTGGCTTCCACATCCCCGGAATGTTTGACAGACATAATTAAGCTCCTTCAGGTTGTTGCGAAGCAATCCGCTGATCGAGGCAGTGATTGCTTCGGTCTCGATACGCCGCTATGCGGCTACTCGACCGGCAGGCTCGCAACGACACGCAATTTTAGGGTATGCCGGTATTCGTCGGCCAGGGCGTGTAGGTCGGCGCGATGGGCAGCGCCAGGGTAGGCAGAATCGTGATCGTGGGCGCCGGAGTGACGGTGGCGAACGGCGTCGCCGTCAGGGTGGGCGTCGGGGTAGTAGTGGGGGTGAGGGTTGTACTGCGCCTCAGCAGGCCCAACCCCAGGACCGCCGCGAACCCCAGGATCACGATCAGGCCCAGGCTGCCTCCGATGATCCAGGGCAGCCAGTTCACTTCCCTGTGTGGGACCAGTTTGAAATCGGACGGGACCGCAATCAGGATGACCGTAATGTTATCGTGCCCGCCGCGCGAGTTGGCGAGCTCGACCAGCGCCCGGGAGGCCTCCTTGAGACTGGGTTTCGACCGGACGATTTCAAGGATTTCATCGTTCCAGACCAGATCGGTCAGTCCGTCACTGCATAAAAGTATCGTATCGTTCGGCAGCAGCTGCAGACCCTGGTTGCTCTCGGCGTGCCCGTCGTCTTCGTTGTCAAATAACTTCAGGCGGAAATCAGGGTCAGGGGGAGTCGGCGAACCCAGATAGCGGCGGATGACGTGCACATTCGGATGCTCTCGGGCCATTTCGGGCGTCAGAACGCCTCTGTCAATCGCCTCCTGCACCCAGGTATGATCGACGGTCAGCTGCTGAATCCGCCCGCCGCGCATGAGATAGATGCGGGAGTCTCCGACGTAGGCAGTATGAAGCTTGTCGCCCACAATCCAGACCGTGGAGCAGGTGGAGCCCATACCTTTCAAGTCCGGGTTTGCGGCAGAGTGCGCCGCGATGGCGTTGCTGGCCTCCGTCACGGCGGACTCGATCGTGCCTTGGATATGCTGCCCGTCGCTTTCGGCAACCGCCTGCATCATGTGATTGACAGCCAGCTCCGCGGCCACCTCCCCGGCCCGATGTCCGCCGATGCCGTCGGACAGGACGGCCAGCAGGACCGGCGTCCGGTCATTCTTATCCAGCACAAACGAAGCCACTGCATACCGGTCTTCATTGTTCTTGCCCGTCATGCCGGCATGCGTCTGGACGTCAACATTCAGGTGAGCGCGCGCGGTGCGTATCATGGCGTGGATTTTTGAGAGACAATCTTTGGCTCCGCCTCGGCCGGAGGCTGGTTCAGATCGAAGCGATACATCAACCTGCCAATATGAATTCTATCTCCATGAGCGAGACGGCGTCCCTCGCGTGTGACGGATTCGTAGTTCACCCAGGTCCCCGCCACCGAGCCATGGTCATAGATCATGAAGCCGCCATCTGCGGTCTGTCTGATGCGGGCGTGCAGCGGCGAAATGGATGGGTCGTCCAGCACGCGCATCGATTGGACCGGGTCTGTGCCGAAGGTCAGATCCTTTTCGAGGACGGGAATTGGGACAGCACTGGCCGGTTCCCCGCCGTTGATCAGACGCGTCAGATAGGCGGGCGCCTCCGGCAGGCGGGCCGGCTTGGGCTGCAGCCAGTTCGCGCGACGCGGCAGCGTCTTCGACCTTTTCGCAGCCGAAGCCGGCGGTTCGGTCATTGTCATAACGGGCTGCGTCAGCGGGTCTTCGAAACGCTGGCGGGTCGCGCGGCGCTTTCGAAATAGCGCGCTGCCGCTTCTGCCTCGCAGGAGAAGGACGAGCACGACGGCCAGTCCCGCCAATCCCATGGCACCCCAGCCCAGGTACTGTCCATAGCGCGCCAGCAGGCCGCGTATCCCGCGCGGGGGCTGGATCACCGTCAGCGTAGTGGGAATGCCTATGCTGGATTTCTGCAGGCCCAGCTCGTCCTCCGCCTCGGCAATGATCTCGTGCTGGCCGCTCCTCTCGTAGAGGCTGAGATCCCAGACGAAGGTTTCGAACGGCTCGGAAGTATTCTCGTCAACGACCTGCCCATCCACGTACAGGGCGGTGCGCTTCAAACTGCGCGGATGGCCATCCGGAAAATCAACGATGATTTCGATCGTTTGTCGTTCCGGGAGCAGCACCTCCGGGTTATAGGGATCGTCCGCGGGCGGCTGACGTGTGATCTTCATCGGCGGAGAGACGAAGATCGGGTTGGGCGGCTGGACATCCACGCTGAAGATTTGTTCGGAGGCGGTAATCCTGCCCTGCGGCGACTGGACAGCCACACTCAGCCTGTGCTCCCCTGAGGTGTTCAGCGCGGAGGTGTACGTCAAAGAATAAATGTGGCGCAGGGCCGCCAGGTCGACGTTCAAGTCCGGGAGGACTTCCCGGCCCGAAAACGCAAAGAATGATCCGCCGCTTTGAAGAGCCAGCGATTTGAAGGCATTCGCGCTGGCCGTCGGGAAATATTCCTCGGCATCCACAAACCAGACAAAGACTCGCACCCTCGAATCGACCGCGCGCTGGATGAGAGGTGCAATGCTGTTCTCGATGTTGGGATCATCCATGTGCGGCGTGACGAAGAGGATGGCCGGTTTCATCATGGCCGGCTGCGGCACGTTGGCGGTGACCGTATCCAGCGCGATGGAAAATGTCTGCAGGTTGGGAGTTGTATTGCGGAAGTCCGGCTTGAACGAATCCAGGCTGACGAACCAGTCTTTCGGAGTCGCATGCGTGATGAGTGAACCGGAGAGCGAGACCAGGCTCAGGTCGTCGTGTGAATCGCCCGGCTGCGACTCCACCCAGCGTCCCAGCGCCCCCACCACCTTGGTAAAGCGCTGGACCGCATTCCCGTCCCGCACGGCCAGGCCGGGTCCCGGGTTCACGGCCACCACGATCTGCAAAGGCGCCGCAGACTCCGTGAGCTTGTCCACCGGGCGCGGCTGATCGTCTTCGTAGACGGTCAGATCGGAGGACTGCAGCCCGACCACGAAGCTGCCATTCGCGTCATAAACATCCAGCGAGGCGGAAACCTGCGGGAACTTCTGCGCGTCGACCGCCCCCAGCGCAGCGTAGGCGGTCGACTGGGCCCGCGCGGGCGTCTGGGAGGCGGCCAGCAGGCCGAAACTGAGGAGGAACGAGATCGTTCTACGCATTCGCCTCAGGCACGACAGGAGCATTGTCCTGCGGTTTGACAAGCCGCATATACGTCAGGGTCCAGGCGGCTTCGGTGAAGGTAATCAAAACGCCGTTGAGCAGCAGCGAGACCGGGATGTAAAGGCAGAGACAAATCCCCGCGAAGACCAGCGAGTTCCAGTTCTCGGCTCCGGCTGCCATAAAGCTGAACATGGCCGGCACGACGACGATCAGCACCGGAATGGCGATCGCAAACCCAACCGCCAGGCCAATCACGACGAGGATGATCGCCATGAGGAAGATATTCCCAAGATTGGCGCGAAATATATCCCAGCCGCGGCTGATCGACGGGAAGACCCGCGCGTCCTCCAGGACGATCGCGTTCTCAGCCTGCCGGGCGATCATGCCGATCACAAACATGATCGGGACCAGCAGGCAGAAACATCCGATGAAAAGCGGAAGCAGGGCCAGCATGCCAACAGCCGCCTCGTCGCCGCCCTGGCTCGCAGCGACTCCAAGCACCACTCCACCTGCCAGACCCACTGCAACAAACAGGATGACCGGAAGATTGATCAAAATGGACAGGCCAAACATGCGCCAGAAATAAGGCTGGCTTTCACTGAACAATTGGCCAAAGACCAACTGCCCGGCACCACCTTCCACCTGCCAGGTCCCGCGGATCAGTCCGATTCGTCCAATGGTTCCGAGGAAGATCGCCACGATCCAGAACAGGCAAATGATGGCGAGAGTGATGCCAATGAAAGCTCCCACATTCTCAGAAATGGCTTCGAATACCTGCATGAGCTGGGGCGGAAGCTGAGGAACTCCACCGGTATCACCGCCATTGCTGTTGAAGCTTTGGTTGACATTGAGCCGGGTACCTCCGCGCGTACAGCCTGCCAGAATGCCAAAGACCCAGAGCACCTTGTGTTTCCAGGTGATCTGCCAGGCACGAGAAAGGACTTCTCCGAAATTGAAATTCATTTTGACTCCTTTACGCCATTGCCTGCCAGGCAGGCCGGGGCATTCCAGGGGAGCGCCTCAAGCGCAGATTGTGTAAAGTCGAGCGACGACCAAAGCCCAATACAAAGAGTGGAATAAAAACACCTTCGCTGAATACCTCCCCAAAATCAAACTTCATGATAACTCCTCAATCGCCAATCGTAAATCGCCTCACTCCCATTCGATGGTGGCGGGCGGCTTGCTCGTAATATCATACACCACCCGATTTATTCCGTCTACTTCGTTCACTATACGGTTGGAGATCTTCGCCAGCAGGTCGTGCGGCAGGCGGGCCCAGTCGGCGGTCATGAAATCCGCCGTCGTCACAGCCCGCAGCGCGGCGGTTTCCTGGTAGGTCCGCTGGTCGCCCATCACACCCACCGAGCGGACCGGCAGCAGGACCATAAACGCCTGTGACGTCTGTGCCTTTTTCCCAAGGAACCCGGCTTTGGACAATTCCTCGATCAGGATGGCATCCGCCGCCCGCAGACAGGCCACGCGCTCGCGCGTCACCTCCCCGAGACAGCGCACGGTCAGGCCCGGACCCGGGAACGGCTGCCGCCAGACCAGCGACTCCGGCAGCCCGAGCGCTTCACCCACCGCCCGGACCTCGTCCTTGAACAGGTAGCGCAGCGGCTCGACCAGCTCGAACTGGATGTCCGCGGGCAATCCGCCCACATTGTGATGCGTCTTGATCCGCTCGGCCTTGTTGCGGTCCGGCGCGGACGACTCGACCACGTCGGGATAGATCGTGCCCTGCACCAGGAACCTGGGCTGGCCAAGCTGTTTGGCCTGCCGTTCGAAGACGCGGATGAACCTCTCGCCGACGATCCTTCTCTTTTCCTCGGGCTCGGTCACGCCGGCCAGCGCGGACAGGAACTCGTCAGATGCCTCGACGGTCAACAGTTCGGCGCCCAGGTGTTTGCGAAAGGCCTGCGCGACCTGCTGGCCCTCATCCTTGCGCAAAAGCCCGGTATCCACAAAGACCGCCATCAGCTGATCGCCGACGGCTTTGTGGACGAGGGCCGCCGCGACCGACGAGTCGACGCCGCCGCTCACGGCCACGAGCACGCGTTCGGCTCCCACCTGCCGGCGAATGCGCGTGATCGAGTCCTCGATGATGGAAGCCGGGTTCCAGTTTGGCTTGACGCTGCAAATGTCGATGACGAAGTGTTTGAGCAGCTTCTCCCCGTTCGGCGTATGATGCACTTCCGGATGGAACTGCACACCGAAATATTTGCGCTTCATGTCGCCCATGGCCGCGAAGGGACTGTTGCCGCTCCTGGCTAGCGCGATGAATCCCGGCGGCAGCTTCGTGATCCGGTCTCCATGCGACATCCATACTTTGGAGATCGCATCAAGCATGGTTCCGTGGATGGTTGGCTCGATCTCAGCATGCCCGTACTCGCGCCGGGCCGAGGGATCGACCTGGCCGCCGAGGGCATGGGTCAGGGCCTGCATTCCGTAGCAGATCCCGAGAATGGGCAGACCGGTCTTGAAAACAAAGTCCTGGATATAAGGCGCGCCCTCTTCATACGCGGAGCGGGGTCCGCCCGAAAGGATGAATCCCTTGGGCTGGATCGCCAGAACCTTTTCCATGGGCGCGTCCCAGGGAAACAGCTCGCAATAGACCTGCGTCTCACGTACCCGCCGCGCGATGATCTGCGCATATTGGGAACCGAAATCGAGAATGGCAATAGAGTCCATGATTATTGAACCGTTTGAACGTTCAAACGTTTGAACGTTGAACATCAGAAATGAGGTGAAAATGCAATTGCGGGAAATCCTGGTACTCCCCGCCATTGACGATCAAACGATAGGCAGGGAGATGAAATTCATCCACGAGACTTTGAACGATTGAATACAGATCGGTGAGAAAAGCAGTATCCGTGGGATCAAGCTCTTTCAATGAAGAAAGGGCCTTCTTCGGCACGAGCAAAACGTGGAAAGGATAGGAGGGTTTGGGATGGTGGAATGCCATCAATGTCTCTGTTTCGCGCAATCGTTTGACAGGAATTGCAAAGCTCATGTGAGTGAAGATCCAGCCAATGAGTGGGCTGAGAAATCGGAGCAGCTTGCGCATTGCTGATTACGCAATTTGTACTTCACAGGAGGATTTACGACGGATCCCCAAACTCGATGCGGCCGTCTTCCATCGCGACAATGCATGCCAGCGACTCGATGGGCACCCCCAGCGGCTTGAGGGCCTCCCGGCCGCCCTCGAAGATCTTCTCGATCAGCGTGCCGATGCCGACAATGCGGGAACCCGCGGCTTCGGCCAGGCGTGCCAGGCCCAGGATCGTCTGCCCACTGGCCAGGAAGTCATCGATGATCAGAACCTTCTCGTCATTGGCCAGGTATTCCGGCGAAATGATCAGCTCGACCATGCGTCCCTTGGTGTGAGAGGGCGCCAGGGTGAGATAAACCTGATCGGGCATGGTGATCGGCTTGGTCTTGCGTGCGTACACCACCGGCAGACCGAGATGGATGGCGGTCGTCACAGCCGGAGCAATCCCCGAGATCTCGGCTGTCAGGATCTTTGTCGCGCCGAGGCTTGCGAAACGGCGGGCAAACTCCTTTCCACAGGCATCCATCAATAACGGATCCACCTGGTGATTGACGAAACTGTCCACTTTCAGGATCCCGCCGCCCAGATTTTTCCCATCCCTTAGAATCCGTTCCTTCAACTCTTTCACGTTCGCCTCCATGGCCAGACAAGTTTCTCCGGATTGTACCACCCCCACCTTGGCTCTCCCAAATTCGGGAGTGGCTAAGGGAATGGGCCGGGTATTTTCTCACCACGGAGAGCACTGAGTCCGCTGAAAATAAGACTCACTGATCTCTGTGAGCTCTGTGGCTACGCCCACGAAATTAGCCACTCCCCAAATTCGACACCGGGTGGCGCGGGCAGGGCCTGTGTTAGAATCTTTTCCCGTGACCGAAAAACCCATGCTGGTGCTGGCATCCAACTCACCGCGCCGCCGCCAATTGCTGGCCCTGGCCGGTTGGAAGTTCAGCATCTCCGTCGCGGACATGGATGAGAGTCCGCGCTCGAACGAATCACCCGCCGAGTACGTCTTAAGACTCGCGGAGTCCAAGGCCCGGGCCGCGGCGGCAGCCGTGGCGGACGCGGACCAGATCGTCCTGGCGGCCGATACCGCGGTGGTGGATGGAACCGACATCCTGGGCAAACCGCAGGACGCTGCGGATGCTGCCGGAATGCTCAGACGCCTGCGCGGGCACACGCATCAGGTCTACACCGGGGCCGCCCTGCTCCGTCTCCGCGACGGGCTTCTCCTCAGGGAACTCTGCGTCACCGACGTGCCGATGCGCGACTATTCTGACGACGAGATCCGCGCCTACGTGCAGACCGGCGATCCGCTCGACAAGGCCGGCGCGTACGCAATCCAGCATCCAGAGTTCCATCCCGTTGCCAGCCTGGACGGCTGCTACGCCAGCGTCATGGGCCTGCCCATGTGTCACGTCATTCTGATGCTGAGGAAGATGGATGTCCAGCCGGACGCGGATGTCTTTGCAGGCTGCGAAACCCTTTTGGAATATCGATGTCCGGTTTCGAATACCGTTCTGAATAGAGCGGGTTGATAACCCGCTGCGGTGAGCTTGCTCGACGGCAAGCCGTCGGACTCAAAGTTGAAAGGCAAAGCATGAAATTTCTTCACTGGTTAAACATCATCGTCATCGTGACTTTTCTGGGCGCCTGCGGCACCACAAATGTTACCCCCATACCGTCCGCCACACCGGCACTGCCGCCGCCAATCGTCACTATTGTCGCCGGCGGCGATCCCGATGCCGCGCTGACAAGGTATCTGGACGCCTATAAAGCGGACGATTATAACGCCATGTATGGAATGCTCAGCAAGGTCAGCCAGGATGCCTTCACGCTCGAGGATTTTGCTTTGAAGAACCGCGATGCGCTGAACACCATGAGCGCCGGGTCCTTCGATTACGAAGTGCTTTCGTTCCTCCGCAACGATTACACATCAGAAGTCTCTTATCGTGTCACCTACCACACCGCCCTGGTGGGAGAAATACAGCGCGACATGATTGCGCGCTTTGCTCTTGAAAACAATGAATGGCGACTGCAGTGGGACCCTGCCCTGATCCTGCCCGAACTGGCAGGCGGCAACATCCTGCGCATGGATTACAGTGTGCCGGCCCGCGGCAACATTTACGACCGCGATGGAGACGCACTGGCAGCCCAGTCCGATGCCTATGCCTTCTCCATCATCCCGGGCTTTGTCACCGAGGAGAGCCGGGGCACACTGATCTCCGAGGTCTGGCGCTTGTGCGGGATCAGCATGGATACGCTGATCGAAAAGATCGACAATACTCCAGCCCAGTATCCCATTCCGGTTTGCGCGGCCTCCGAAGAGGAATCCGCCCGCCTGCGCTCGATCTATCCCAGCGGGCTGGAATGGACGCCCTACAATTCACGTTACTATTTCGAGCAGGGAGTTGGCTCGAATGTCGTGGGGTATACCCAGCCTGTCCCAGCAGAAGAACTGGAGGACTATCGCCGGCGGGGGTATCAGGGCAATGAGCTCGTCGGACGGGCAGGCATCGAGCAGTGGGCGGAGAGCTATCTCTCCGGCCAGCACGGCGGTGCGCTGTACGTGGTCAACGCCGAGACGGGCGCGATCGTGACCAAGGTCGGCGAAAGCCAGCCCAAGGCCGCCGACTCCATCGTCTTGACGATCGACCGTGACCTGCAATACCAGACCGAGAAGGCCCTGGCAGGTCTGATCGGCGCCGCCGTGGTCCTCGAGCTCGATACGGGCCGGGTACTGGCCATGGCGTCTTCGCCCGATTTCGATTCGAACCTCTTCCAGCCGACCAACCCGAATATCGACCTGCTCGGCGAGGTGCTGAGCAGCTACAACCAGCCGCTCCTCAACCGCGCCGCCCAGGGACAATATCCGCTTGGCTCGGTGTTCAAGATCATGACGATGGCAGCCGGCATGGAAAGCGGATTGTACCTTCCGGAGACGCCGTTCGATTGTCAATATGACTGGACGCGGCTGCCCGACCGAGTGCGTCACGACTGGACCTGGCAGCATTGCGAGGACAGAAAGTTGAGAGGCCTGGAATGCACTTCGTCGGACAGTATCCCCTCCGGCCTCCTGAGCCTGCAGGAAGGCTTGATGCGGTCCTGCAACCCGTACTTCTGGGATATTGGCTATACCCTGTACGAGAACAGTCGTCCAAACGATATTGCGAACATGGCCCGGGCCTTCGGGCTCGGCCAGGCCACCGGCATCGAGCAGATCGAGGAAGCCCCGGGGAATATCAGCGACCCGCCCACGGCCATTGACGTGGTGAACCAGGCCATCGGCCAGGGCGACGTGCTGGTCACGCCGCTGCAGGTGGCCAGGTTCATCGCCGCGCTTGGGAACGGCGGCACATTGTATCGTCCGCAGCTGGTGGAAAGGATCGAACCGGTCGAAGGCGAGCCGATCACCGTCTTCAAGCCGGATGCGCGCGGCACACTGCCGCTCCAGCCGTTCCGCCTGCAGGCGATCCAGGAAGCGATGAAGTGGGTGGTAGCGGATCCGCGCGGCACGGCCAATTTCCGTTTGCGCGGCTTGCGCATCCCGGTGGCGGGTAAGACCGGCACCGCCGAGTCGGGCAGCGGTCTTCCGCATGCCTGGTTTGCGGGGTACACGATGGCGAGTGAATCCTCCGGTCTGTCCGATATCGCCATCGCCGTCATCCTGGAGAATCAGGGCGAAGGTTCAGACTGGGCTGCACCTGTCTTCAAGCGCATTGTTGAATCCTATTATTATGGTGCCCCACAGACTATCTACTGGTTCGAGTCGAACTTTGGTCTGACAGCCGAGCCCACCGAGATCGGCGGTGAGCCAACCAGAACACCCAGACCGTAATTACCACGGAGAAGACAGGCAGCTTGACAAACGAGAATTTTCTGCAAGGCCTGATTATCAAAGCCCAGTCCGGTTTCTTTACAGTTGAAACCGGGCAGGGCTTTACTGTTTGCCAGCTGCGCGGCAAGCTGAAGCAGGGCAAGGCCACCGGGGACATCGCGGCCATTGGAGACCGGGTCCGCATCACCGTTTCGGCGGATGGAAGCGGGGCGATCGAAGAGATCGAGGATCGGAAGCAGGCCATCATCCGGCTCGACCCGCGCCCCCAGGGTGATTACCAGCAGGTTCTGCTGGCGAACGCCGACCAGGCTGTCTTCGTCTTTGCCTGCGCCCATCCGGATCCGCACTTAAAAATGCTGGATCGTTTTCTCGTCATCGCGGAAAAGCAGAAGATCCCCGCCGTCGTTATCGCAAATAAAATCGATCTGGTCGATGATCCGAAGGCAATCTTCCGGTTGTACGAAACGATCGGCTATCCTGTCCTGTACACCTCGACCATCACCAGCGCGGGCGTCGAAGAACTCAAATCGATCCTGGCCGGCAAGATCAGCGCATTTGCCGGACCGAGCGGCGCGGGCAAATCCAGCCTGCTGAACACGATGCAGCCCGGTCTGGGTCTGGCAGCCAACGAAGTCAGCCAGGCCATGAACAAGGGTAAACATACCACCGTGACCCGCCAGTTGTTCCCGCTGGAAGGCGGCGGATATGTAGCGGACACTCCCGGATGGAAGTCGCTAGCCTTGTGGGATACCGAGCCGGAGGAGATCGACGCGTATTTTCCCGAGCTGCGTGAGCTGGTGCAGCACTGCCAGTTCAGCGATTGTACGCATACTCATGAACCGGATTGCGCAGTGCGCCGCGCGCTGGATGAAGGTAAAATCCATCCTGAGCGCTACGCATCCTATCTGCGTCTTCGCTCCGGCAAAGACTGACTACTGACTACTGACCACTGATCACTGGACACTGATTACCAATGACTTCCAACTGGAACCTGATCGGACATGAATGGGCCGTGGACATGCTCAGGATGCATGTTGTCGGCGGGACGACACGGCATGCCTATCTTTTCGCGGGACCTCCGGGGCTGGGCCGCCGCACCCTGGCAGTACGCTTCGCCCAGGCCTTGAACTGCCAGACGCCCGTCGTGGCAGGGACGCCCTGTGGAGAGTGCCGCGACTGCAAACAGATCGCCGCCATGCAGCACGCCGACCTGAGTATCATCCAGCCAATGATCAAAGACCCAAATAACCCCGGGGAATTGATTCCGGCACCCAATGGGGAAATCCGCATCCAGCAGATCCGAGCGCTGCAGAAAACCATCAACCTGCAGCCCTACCAGTCGCGCCATCGCGTGCTTGTTTTTTTGCGGTTTCACCAGGCCAATGAGCAGGCGTCCAATGCCTTGTTAAAAACTCTGGAAGAAGCTCCCTCCTATGCCGTTTTGATCCTGACCGCCGATAACCCGGAGCAATTGCTGCCCACAATTGTTTCGAGATGTGAAGTCCTCCGGCTGCGGCCGCTCAGCATCGAGACAGTGCAAAAGGCACTGGAGGACCGGGGTGTCGAGCGCAGTCTGGCCAGGCTGAGCGCGCATCTTTCCGGCGGAAGGTTTGGCTATGCAGTGCAGCTGACCGAGGATCGGGCTTTGTTGGAGAAGAGGGAGGAACGGCTGAATGACCTGCAGGGACTGATCTCCGCCTCGCGTGTGGAAAAATTCGCCTACGCCGATAAACTCGCGCGTGACAAGGATGCGATGCGGCAGGCAATCCTGGTCTGGCTCTCGTACTGGCGCGATGTGATGCTGAGAAGCGCACAGGCAGCGACCCCGCTCGTCAACGTGGACCGCAATCTCGAGATCGAGGCTCTGGCCGGCCGGCTGGACCTGTCCGCGGCACGGACTGCGGTGGCCCGCCTCGAAGGTGTCCTGGCAAAGATGGAAAAAAATGTGAACGCGAAGCTGCTGGCCGAGGTTTTATTGCTGGATTTGCCGCGCTTATAACCGTAGTGACGACTTTAGTCGTAAGGAGCTGATATGACCGATTCCCCCCTCTCGAAAAAGATGAAACTGAAAGCGGGCGCGCGGGCCGCCGTCATCAATGCACCGGCAAATTATGTCGATGAATTGAGACACGATACCGCAATGTCGCCCACTCTCAATGGGAAGTTCGATTGGATCCAGATTTTTGTAAAGAGCAAGTCCGAGCTGGACGCGCAGGCTCCCAAAGCCGCAAAGGCCTTGAAGCCGGAATCGCTCCTGTGGATTTCCTTTCCCAAAGGCACATCCAGGATCCAGACCGACCTGACGCGTGACAAAGGCTGGGAAATTCTGCAGAAGCTGGATTTGAAATGGATCACTTTGATTTCAGTCAATGAGATGTGGTCGGCATTTGCGTTGAGACCCTACCGGGAGGGTGAAAAGAAGCAGTCGTTCCGGCTGGGAGCCTGACATGTGCAGAAGTATCAAACAATTGCGAAATGCAGAAATTCCTGCGACTGAAGAGGAAATCCGCGCCGCGGCGCTGCAGTTTGTGAGGAAGGTCAGCGGCTATCGCAAGCCGTCGAAGGTCAATGAAGAGGCGTTCGAACAGGCAGTGGCTGAAGTGGCAGAGTCCACGCAGAAGCTGATCAGAAGTCTCGCAGTAAAAAGCACGTGAAGGATTATTGCCCCTGCGACCGGATGGAAATAAACCCAAGTTTGTACATTTTGTAACAATCAAATATAATCAGAGTGGAAAGGAACATAACTATGAAAGGCAACGATAAAGTTATCGCTCTGTTAAACGACCTTCTCGCCGACGAGTTGACCGCCATCAGCCAGTACATGGTCCATTCGGAAATGTGCGCCAACTGGGGCTATCACAAACTGCATGAAGCCACGGAAAAACGCGCCATCGAGGAGATGAAACACGCCGAAAAACTGATCGGCCGCCTCCTCTTCCTGGAGGGACAGCCCGTCGTCAGTCAGCTCAACAAAATGAGCATCGGTGCGTCTGTGGAGGCCCAGTTAAAGAACGATCTCGCGGCCGAGGCTGGTGCAATCAAAGCCTACAACGATGGCATCCGCCTGTGCCTCGAACTGGGTGACAACGGCTCACGCGAGCTCATCGAGGACAATCTGGAGGATGAGGAGGAACACCTGGATTGGCTGGAAGCGCAGCTGGACCAGATCAGCCAGATGGGACTCCAGAATTACCTGCTCGGTCAACTACCGGAATAAAAATGAGTCTCCCGCTCGTTGAGCGGGAGGCTTTTTATTCGATCGTACTTCTCAGTTTCCTTGCCAGCTTTCCAAAGTGGGGTGTGTAGCGAATGTCGTCCTTGCGCGGACGCGGCAAATCCACATGTAGATCCAGTTTTACGCGGCCGGGACGCTGCGTCAGGACCAGGACCCGGTCGGCCAGGAACAGCGACTCGTTGATCGAGTGCGTGACCATCACCACCGTCTTCTGGCGCATCTGCCAGATGTGCGAGAGCTCGTTCCACATGCGTTCGCGCGTGATCGCGTCCAGCGAGCCGAACGGCTCATCGAGCAGGAGCAGGTCCGGGTCATGGATGAGCGCCCGCGCGATTGCCACGCGCTGCGCCATCCCGCCGGAGAGGTCGCGCGGCAGCGAATCCTCGAATCCCTGCAACCCGACCAGTTCGATCATCTCCCGGGCTTTGGCACGCGCCTCCGCTTCATCCACCTCCTGCACCTCGAGCGGAAGCTTAATATTTTCGATCACCGTCCGCCAGGGCATGAGATTTGCCTGCTGAAAGACCATGCCCGTGCTGGGCTGTTCGCCGTGCCCGAACAGGAACGAACCCGAGGTCGGCGCGATCAGCCCGGCCAGGATCCGCAGCAGAGTCGTCTTGCCCGACCCCGAGGGACCCAGCACACACACGAACTCGCGCGGGTGTAC
Organism: Anaerolineales bacterium; assembly: GCA_049697155.1. Taxonomy (GTDB): domain Bacteria; phylum Chloroflexota; class Anaerolineae; order Anaerolineales; family Villigracilaceae; genus Defluviilinea. The sequence goes on along the minus strand of JBAVVF010000067.1, from coordinate 166 downwards.
ATCGAAGGAGACGTCTTCGAGCGCCCGCAGCCCGCCATTGGAATCGGGGAACACGGCCCTCAGGTTGCGGATGGTCAGGATGGGTACGTGAGACATAATTCTTTCCATGTCGTTGCGAGCCTTCGGGAAGCAATCTCCCGGAACTGTACAAGAGATTGCTTTGGGC
>JBAVVF010000066.1:0-2200 GCA_049697155.1 Anaerolineales bacterium | reverse complement strand
CTTCTGGGAATGGCATCTTCCCCTCCATTTATAATTACACGCGCAATAAAGCAATCCGCCAATTAAATAGTCATGCTTTATATGACCAACGGGGTGCTTAATATTTGCTTCCCTGACCTGTAAAAACCTCTCATCAGTCGCCGTATCTATAATTGGCTGGGAAGGTATTGTAAAAGACTCGCCGGCGCGCGTCTGTACTTTCAGACCCAAAGCATATTCTTTGGCAGCTTTTAAAACTGCTTGAATGCTTGACCTTGCCCATTGGATACGGCGAGGGACACTGCTCCCTTTTTGGGGAGCATCTGCTGCAATCAATCGCTGCCGAATTTCCATTATCGGTACGTGTTCGTTATACCATGCGAAAATCTGTCTTACCCATCTTGCCTCTTCTTCTACAATCTCAATCACTTCCCCTCGACGGCAATATCCATAACGATCCTGCCCTGTGTTCGCCTTGCCCGCGCGCAGTCGTGCTTTGACGCCCACTGTCAGACGTTCTTTCATTCCATCCAATTCCATTTGCGCGACCCAAGCCTTAAGAGGAGCAATTTTCGGATCGAATGTTTCGCGCGCGAGCATGACAATTATTCTATGCTCCTGTATGGTTTCAAGAACTTGCAGCATCGCACGCATACCCCGATACAGCCGATCCTCGCGCCATGCAAGAATGACGTCAAAGTGATCTTGCGCTGCATCCCTGAGCATGGCAAGTAAGCCAGGCCGATCATAGCGTGTCCCCGAAGGGTCGACCATTTTATTCCTGACGCGATAGCGTTCTATATCCCTGTAAACATGGACGACAGTTAAACCGTTATCGGCCGCCAATTTGCGGCAATCTGCCTCTTGCTCGGCAGGGCTTGATTTTTCACCCTGGTGTTCGGATGATGTACGGACATAAATCACTGCGTTTTTGCTCATCGTCTTTTACCCTTTCGCTTGTTTGCCATCTCTACCTACCTGCAATGAAACTATAGCAGGCAAAGTCAGGGCGATGATGTTGATTGAATTTCGGGCGGAACCATGCTGGGAATAATCCCGCCCGATAAGTTAGGAGGAAGAAATAACCCTAACTCGTTCTTCCATGATGGAATTCACCTGGTTGATCAGCCTGCCGCCCAGCATCGCGTAGCGTTCCTGGGGGTTAAGCTCCAGCCGGTCTGCAATATCGGAAAGCACCAAACCAATTGGAGACTCGACTTCGATAAGGCTTTTGCCTGGGGCCATCTTTTGCCACTCACGGCGCAGGTCGGCAAGCAGTTGCACAACCTGGGCGCGGTAGGATAGGCAGTAATCTCTCGTACCTTCCAAAATAAGTTGAGACATGTTTCTCCTTTGGGCGCTCTGCTTCCCCCAGCAAGAAAACAAAACGCACCGATGGTTTCCCACCAGGGTGCGTGTTAAGGCTATAATATATTTAGCCTGCCCGCCGCCAACTCGGTGGGTTGGTCAGGGCGTGGTCAGTGTTCGTAGCACTCTTCACGCCCGTCTTAAAGGGTTGAAATGTAGCAACCTACTACAAAACAATTATACTACTCTTCGGCAGTTCTGTTTTAGTCAATTCTCGGTCTTGCGCCCACGCTTTTTCCCCCAGGTTTGTGCCTTCTTTACATACGCCAAGAGGGACTCGCGGTCTACCATCCAAACAATTGAAAACTTTCGAGCTTTGATTTCACCCTCGCGGACCAATCGTCTAATATGCTCAGGATCATACTCGCTTAGCTTCGCTGCTTCGTTGATGGTTAACCAATCGCCGTTCGTTGGCATATTTCATACTCCGAATCAGATTATAACCGTCATTGTAGAATTGATACACGCGTGGAATATTTAGTTGTAAAGGTTCTGTCATACATCAGGTTAGTCGGATAACGATCATTGAGCCCGTAGTCTTAAATTGAATGAAGCCATAACATCCATCTTTATCGTTCTCGTCTGTAATCGTTAGCTAGTTGCTTAACCTTCCACACGCGACCACCATGTTTCATTGCGCGCGTGTAACCTGCTTTTGTGGCGACGAATCGATGTCCATCCTCCGTTTCGAGCCATGTTGCCTTAAGTTCAGGATAGCATGGCAAGTCATCGGCATTATGAAGTTGTCGACGTGAGTACTTCATGGTTACAAGGACTCCCGCGCGCTTGTCATATATCCGTGCCGTAACAGCGGAGATCCCTAAAGGCTTGCACAATTCGCCACGCGGATAGC
>JBAVVF010000065.1:0-14318 GCA_049697155.1 Anaerolineales bacterium | reverse complement strand
GTCTCCGGCGCTCGAGCGCCTCCTGGATGATCACGCGCAGGTCGGCCTTGCCGGCCAGGATGGCCGAAATGGTCACGAAATGGCTCTTCGTCGTATTCGCGATGACCTGGGCCAGGGTCGTTTTGCCTGTCCCCGGAGGTCCCCACAGGAGGATCGACGAGAACAACCTGTCGGCTTCGATGGCACGGCGCAGCAGCTTGCCCTCGCCGACGATGTGTTCCTGGCCGATATATTCATCCAATGTGCGCGGCCGCATCCGGGCCGCGAGCGGCGCTTCCTGTTTCATCCGTTCCTGCATGGCGTGGTCAAAGAGATCAGACATGAGGTGATTATAAACACAAAAGGCTGTGCAAGACAGCCTGCTGATATCATGGATGATAATCAATTGGAAGGAACTTCAACCATAGCCGCCGCGAGGTGAGTACTCATGCTATCCCCTAATTCTGGAACTTTAAATCAATCTAACTATTGCAAGGAAAAAAGAGGCACTATCAAAAAGGGCAAGCCGACTGTGATCAGCATGAGCAGGGACCAGATCAGAAATCCGGCTGGTTTATTTCGTACGGCAGTTGGCTCGAAGAAGAATACGATACTTACCCAGGTCAACGGGGGAACCTGCCATAGAAGATGAAAAATATCATTGTTCACGAGGAGGTTTTGTCCAAGGAGTGTACTGTCGACCAGCGTGATTCCCAATCCGATCACAAGCCCTAAAGCGATTCCCAGGGTAGAGGATGGAAGTCGATTCCAAAGCAATACGGTTAGGATTGCGAAAGCAGCGGGAAATCCACTCAGCAGGGCATAATATGCCTCTGAGTGATCGGAAAATGTCTCGTATAAGAAGCCGGCGAGCTCATAGACGAGCAAAAATCCGACTGTAGCCATGAATAAAGCCAATAAGCCGCTCGTCAGACCTTTCCGCCAGCTGTGAGCCAGGAATGTTCCCAGGAAGAAGGGAGCTAAGAATATCGCCAGCAATCCTGTGAGGAACATAAGGATACTTGAGGCATTCCATGCCGGGGGGTCGAAATAATTGAGCAAGCCCGTTATGATAGCGGACAATAAAGCGAACGCAGAAAGGAAACTACCGAACCCCCAAAGCAAGCTGCAGGCCCATGTGAGAAACAGTCGCGTCGCGAAAGCGGGGACCGCTGAATTCGAGGTTTCATTGGTTAGGAGCGCAGTCATAGGACCTCTCATATTTGAAGACGATCGGTTTCTCGCGGTATTTCGAAGATGCCACGCAGCGCTCCCACCGCCGTCCCAGCGGGATCTTCGAGACGGCGGCGGGAGCACACTCATTAGCAAGGACGCCTCATGTGATTGTGCATTCCATGGCTCAAAGAGAACGTCCTGGGTCCCAGCCTCTTATTGCAGCAGGATGGGCAGCTCGACCGTGCCGCTCATTTGCTGCGAATTGAAGGTCACCTGGATGGTGTACCTTCCTGGGACCAGGCCCTTCGTTCGCAAATTGTAATGGTATTGTGCTGTGCCGAGAATAGCAACTCCCTGGGTGGGGTTGTCGGCGTACACAAAAGGTCCGGCGACGGCGTCTCCCGATGCATCCAGCAAACTCAATTGGACACTCTCATCGTGTATGAAGACCCCATTCAGATCGTGCACGCTGAACTTGATTGGGATCGTACTTCCGGCTTTGGCAGAATACGGCTCTGAATTGCTGATGGGGGACAGCCACTCCAGAGCATAAACACTGAAGGAAACCTTTTCCTGGGATGCGTTCCCCAACCGGTCTTCTGCAAGTACGGTCAAAGTATGGGAGCCGGGCGTCAAAGGGATCACCGCGCCATTCGTAACCTGCACGGCATTGGGTGTGTCCATATCGAGATATCCCCACTCGTGGAGAACGCCAGCGTTGTCATCGCTGGTCTGCCAGGCCAACCATCCGCTGCCAGTCAGCACCTGACCCTGCCCGGGACTGGTGATCCGGACCTGCGGCGGCTGTGTATCCGGGTTTTGTGTTGGACCGAATACCGTGGTGGCTGAGATCGTCTCGTCGGAAACACCATCTCCATCGTAGTCGAGATACAGGAGAGACGGCTCCGTGGAAGAGGTATCATAGGTCATCTTGCCTGTTGTTGTCGTGGTCAGGGGAGCTCTTAAATAGACAATCGACTTGACTGTCCCATCACTCTTGTATAGATCCAGAATGAGATTGAAACTTCCACTGCCCGTTGACTTCAAATCGAATGTGTAGACTCCGTCCTCCGGCAGAACGACCGATTTGGTCTCATCCGTTTCGTTATACATGCTGCCCGGAATAGCCTGTTCAAGGATGGAACCGTCGGTATAACCCGTATGGTTCCCGGCTGCATCGGTCACATGTACCTCAACCGGACTTTCGATATTGAGCACGGTCGCTTTACAGCGTTTCGGCACATCCGCCTGCCCAATGATGCCGCTCGGCAGGCTGGTGTCGCCTTTCAGCAGATTGAGCACCAATTGCCTGACCGGCGTTTTCGAGGGCAGCATGGCATGATCGGTCGATTTACTCTCAACATAATAAACATTTGCCCCGCCTTTATGATCGATGCCTCTGCCAGGGTCATAAAGTGTTGCACTGAACAACGGGACAGTATTGTCACCGTTCACGTAGTTGAGTCGGATGATCGGACCGATCTGGATGGGTTTCCCAAAAGGATTCTGCAATTTAACGCGATACGTAGGCTGGACCTGTCCGATGGTGCATTGGCCCGTCCCCGCGATCAAGTCGATTTCAGGCACAGGAATCCCCGAATCCCAGGAGAAATCCAGGGTGTCGTGAAACGATTCGCTCAGATTGAACACGGTCTGGTTGATATCCTTCCCCGTGCCGTCCCAATCGATGTTCGGGTCCTTATCCAGCCTGAATAACAGACTCTTGTAATCATTATAGGAAAGTGCGCCCGACACCTGGCCATCTCCATCGAAATCGCGATCTTCCTGGAAAGCTACCGGGTTCCCTGAACTGCCATCATAGAACGTCCAATAGGCGCGGCTAGGAGCCACCTCGAATAAGCCGGGCATATTTTGGGCGATGTCCCTGACTTCGGCAATATCAAGAGGGCAAACAGGACCCAGGCACATCAAGGGGTCTCCAAAGAGTATCAATCTCGAAAATTTTGGCGCGCCAAGAAAAGCCGGGCCCATGGCGATCAGCCGATGCACACGGGCGGCGTGGAGCGGATCACGCAGATATTCACGTGCCAGAGGCGCGCCCATGCTATGGCTAAGCAGATTCACCTTGGTAATTCCCCATTGGGACGGATCCGGCGTGCCGTTGGCTTTTGCCAAAGCATCCTGCACCACTGTGTCGAGCAGGGCTGCATGGCTGGCAATATCCAGCCGCCAGTCATATGGGAACAGGAATAGATCGGTTCCTCGACGATAGCCGGCGTTCTCCAGGTCAGCCAGCAGGCTATCGTAGACATCCACCATGTCAACAATGGAGCGCGCCTCGAGTTTCACTCCATAGTGTGCGTCCGGGGATTGGGTGATGCCGTCCTTCTCGAGTCTCAATACATCGAAGTAATCATCCGGTCCAGTCCGAGCTATTTCCAGAGGATTAATCCATAGCTCGTCATCAGCATGATAGGTGTGTGTATAGGTGCCGCCGTGCCCATCGGGCTGCGACCAATCGAAATCCTGTGGGACGAAAATACGGCTGCCGGTTCCACCCGGCAACAAGATCACCGGCTCACGCCCTGAAATCCCATAGGTCAAATCGGAAAATGCGAACCCTGAGGCAGCCGCATCGGAGCGAATCGTGACCTTCGCGATATCCATCGATGCCGAAAGAACGCCGAGGAAGGATGCACCGGCATATCCATAGATGGATCGAGTGAAGCTTCCCAAAGATGCACCGCTACCATCAAAAGCTTCGATGGTGATGTTGTACCAGCTGTAGCTATTCGGCTCTGCCTTAACGATAACCCCCGTCTGAGGCGAAGTGAAAAGAATATCAATCGTACCTGAAGTGGCAAAAAGCACATGCTTACCGATGATTTGCGGGTTCCAGGTATTCCAGCTGGAACCCACCACGCTCACCTGACGGCTGCCCGAGAAGGTACCGCCGGGAAAGCTTATTGGTGCTGAAAATTCGGCATCTACCGAAAAGTCATACCCGCTCGGGTTCGGAACGAGTGTTGGATCCGTAATCCCCGTTATAGATCCAGTTGCAGCAAAGGATTGAAGCGAGCGAGTGCTGCTTGACGGAGATGGTGTTACTGAACAAGGTCCAGCATTACAACCCGTTGGAGGTTCCTGGTCCGTAGTTGGCAGATTAGCTGTCTGTGCCGACGCCGAAGGCAATACCAGTGCAGATTGAGTAAACATCGCACTCAGAATTACCAGCCTCAGACATTTGAAAATAAAGCGTCGTGTGTTCATGAAATTTCCTCCGATCGATGGTTTGAATTACCGCCCGATTGCAAGAACGTACAAATGCTCTTCAGCTGAGTGAACAGTTGTGTGTTTGAATTGCACCTCCTTTCCTCAGGAAATCGGCCTGCTGAGAAAATATTATTCAGGACATGTTCCCGTGATCGATTGTTCGTATCCAGGCAATTTGTGCTTTTGGTTTCCGCTTCAGAAAGGATGTTGGAGGAGGACAGTTCACGCGCAAAGCGGATATGTAATATGCTCTACTGAATGTATGTAGATGCCTGGACCGGTTAACTATAAAATTCCCTGGCAATTGTCGCTTGATGACGTTGTTGCTTGGCTAGACAACTGCCTGCAATGCAAATAGTACTTGAACATTGTTAGGCTTGTCAAGACAATTCCCACATTAAAGGTTGCAGCTTGTTCTGGATCGGATTGCCAAGACTATATCCTCCTCCCACCAATATCGTCAGGTCATCCACGGGTGGGACATCCTTCACCAAGTGAGCAGGGATTTTTCTACAGTAAGAGAGTTGTGTCTTTTGGGTGTTCCCTGCCGGTCATGAAAAAACAGGGCTGCGTAAAACAGCCCTGTTTTGAAACAAGATGCCGTTTACTTTCCCGCCTTCTCATCCGGATTTGCGCCGGTGCTGCGCAAATTCACAAATCTCTTCAGGATGTCGAACCAGAACGGGGCTCCCTGCCTGGCGGCCAGGGCGGTGATAAAGATACCGATGAGTTTGAGAGCGAGATTTGACTGATTGTTTGACTGCGATGGAGTAAGGCATTTGTTGCTGGCGAAGACCGGGATGCCAAAGGTTTGATCAATACTTGGAAACAGCTGACAGTCCTTATCATAGAAAGCTGTTCCTTCACTCTCGTCGATCACCCAGCCGATGGGCAGATTGAGTCCCACAAACTGCTTGCGGAAGTCCTGCATGGCTTGTTCAGGATTGGACTCGAGTTGTTCCTGTGTGAGTTCAAAATTCGAAGCATTTTCTGCCAAGGCCTGGCGCACCGAAGGCTCGCGCCAGAGATAGATCGTAAGGTTGACGGAATCCACATTCAGCAGCAATGCCACAATGAAGCCGACGATCAGTGCCATCATTTGCGCATAGCGCTTGAATACCCCGCTGACCCGATCCATCGAATCATTGAACCACGTTTCAACGTTTTTTCTGGCTTTGGCCAGATTCGTCTCGCCCGTACTGACATACTCTTCGATGTTTAGCAGCAGGGCATTCAGGGTCTGGTTTACCTCCGGGCTAATGACACTCAAGGCCGCGATGCCTCGCCGGAGACTGTTGAAGGCATCCTCACCGCGCGGGGCGTCCTTGTTTTTAAGAAGCTCATCAATATCCGCCTTACGTTTCTCGGCTTCATCCAGCGCCGCATCGATCAGCGGACGTAAATCCGGGTATTTCAGGGAAAACTCTTCGGCTTTCTTTTTCAATACCGTGAGAGTGTTTTTCGTAAAAGCAGTGCCTGCCTCGGTCGTCGCGGCGCTGCGGGCAAGTTCGATCAATAGATTGAGTTCTTCGATCACCGCTTGTTCGGGCGATATCTTTCTGTCGTTTTGAAGGTCATCCCGAATTTTCAGAAGGCCTTGCTGAATCAACGATGATTGCGTGCCGGCAGTCATTGCGATATCGAACAGGGCCAGGGAAAATTGCTGCGATGGAATATAGGATGGCAGTCTCCTTTTTTCCTTGGTAAAGCCGCGTACGAGCGGATTCTTGTAGAACCAGGCCGGTGTTCTGGATGGCTGCTTTCTCTTTTTGGCAGTCAACCCGCGAATCACAGGATGATCGTAGAACTGGGCTTTCAGATTGGGATTGGCGAGCATTTCATGGATGGCCTTTTCCATGTCCTTTGCACGCTTATCCAGCTTGGCAGTGACCCACTCCTGGATCTGAATGGTCGTCAGGCTGAGCGTGATCCAAACGAATATAAGACCGATGGCAACTTCTATAATGGCGCCTAAGTTCACAGGATCCTCCTTGATGCGGAAATGATTTGAAACGGTTTGAACAATGGCTTGCAGCTTAGAATGAGGCGAGTGCGGACTGCATGTCTGTAAACGTATCGATGTACATGTCAAAGCCGCTCGTTTCGAAGGCTGTTTTCGTTTGCGGCGACAGGTTGACCAGTTTGAGATGAGGCGATTTGTAGGTGCCGGCAGCGATTCCTTTTTTCATCTCTTCGTCCGTGAGATTGGCATTGGGGTTGCGGGCCCGCAGTTCATTGGAGATCGCGTGCAAGGCCCGCAAGCCGGAACTGGTGACAAACGGAGTCCGGGCGAGATCAACCAGGATAAAGTGTGCACCCTGTGCGATCAGTTTTTTGGCTGTGGATAGAAATTCCTCCGAGTTCGATGAATCGATACTGCCATCCACCTGCAGAACGGTGATGGGAACACGTCCACGTTCAGTCGATACCTTTATTTCCATGCTCTCCTCCGTAGAATATTTCTAATGTTACTGGGCTAAGGATAGTATATAGAAGAGTGGAATAAAATTCAAGCCCTTCGATATAGCTGCGTCACCCACGACAAGCCTCAGGCGTTGGGAGTTCCGACCTGGCTGCGATTGTGTGACTGATTGACGATGTAAATGCCAACCAGGGCGAGCGCGCCGCCAATTCCCTGCCAGATGCCGGGGATTTCGCCAAGCAAAGGGATGGCCAAAAGCGTTGTAACCACAGGCTGCAGGATCATCGTGGGCGAGACGACCGAAGCAGGGAGATGACCAAGCGCATAGGCAAGCGACATGTATCCGATCAGCTGCGAAACGACTGCCGTTGCAAGAAACACCAGCCAGGTCTGGGTGGGGTACCCCGATAAGGGATATTGAAGCACCACGTTGATCACAAACAGGGAAAGGCTCGCGCCGACGCCCACGATCCAGATGTGGCTGACCGGGTCGAAGTGCACGCGGCTCTTTTCGGTGAACAGAAAATAGGCCCCATAAAACAGTCCGGTGGTCACCGCCATTGCGTCTCCGATACCCAGGCGGGGATGACGGATGAAATCGGTTCCCATGATGAGGGCGGCGCCCAGCAGGGCCAGGACAAGTCCGCGCCAGAAGGCCCGGGTCAATTTCTGTTTCAGAATCAGCCAGGCGCCCAGGGCCACCCAGAGCGGCGCGGTGTTGCCCAGCAATGTCGCGTTGGAAGCCGTCGTGTACGACAGTGAGGCGGTCCACAGTGCAAGGTCAAAGGCGGTGAACATGCCTGCCAGGAGCGGGAATATGATCGACCGTGACCTGATCGACGGGTTCGTTTTCAGACGTAGCACGAAAAAAGGCAGCAGCATGAATATCGAAAAGAAGATACGGTAGAACGCGGTAACGGGCCCGGGCGCGCTCGCCCAGCGCACGAACATGGCGGAGAAACTGAGCGCAAGGATGCCTGTACCCAGCGCGAGGTAGGCCAGCAGGGTTTTGTTCTGAGTCATTGGGATGGGATCCGGACTGTGGATTTGAAATTTTTATTGGACCTGGAGACGGTCGAGAAGCGCGGGAAGCTCGGATAACGTCGACAGGCTCGCGTCCGGCTCGACCGGCAGCGGGTTGCCGTCTTGTAGGCCGGCCCGGCGGCTGATCCAGACGGCATACAAGCCGGCGTTTTTGGCGCCGCGGATATCGGCATCCAGATTGTCGCCGACCATGACTGCTTCTGAGGGTGGGCAGTACCAGTTCGAGAGCGCCAGCTCAAAGATGCGCGGGTGTGGTTTGCGATAACTGCATGCCGCTGACGTGAGCACGAAGTCAAAGTATTGAGCGACGTCAAAGCGGCGCACCAGCTGCTGCACATCCTGATCATCCCCGGCGTTTGAGATCAGGCCCAGGCGGTAACCATCCGCTTCGAGCTTCATCAAGGTCGGCAGGGTATCGTCTTCGAGGATCCAGTTGGTCTGAGTGATGGCAAACAGACGGTCCAGGGCATTCCGGACAATATGATCCGGGAGGTCACGGTACCCTTTGTCGCTGAGGACATCGCGCAGGACAAAGGAATAGGTTGTCTCGAGCAGGTCCTTTTCGCGCTTCCTGAAGTATTGATCCAGGCGTTTGCGGAATTCATGCGGAAAGGTGGACAGGTTCAGTTCCATGCCCTGTTCGCGCAGATAGTTGGTGAGAGACTCGTCCGCCTGTGCAGTGACGGGTTCCCAGGCGGCGCGTTCATACATGAGCGTTCCACCCAGGTCGAAGATCACAGCGCGCAGGAAATTACGGGGCATAATAAATAATTTGGATGGGCACAGCGGACGCAACGCCGCGCAGCAGGACAGAGGTTACTTTTTTCCGTTGCTCTCTTCCGCGGACGACGGTCGCTGCGGCAGCGTTGTGACAAGCACCTTGTCCACCCTGCGACCGTCCATATCCATGACTTCGAATTTCAGACCGTGCCACTCGAAACGATCGGTGGGCTGGGGCAGCCGTCCAAGCGACACCATGACAAATCCGCTTAACGTCTCGTATTCATCCTCATGTGGCAACACAGGAAGATCGAAAATCTCCTTGAACTCGTCTACTTCCAACATGCCGTCCAGCAGCCAGGAGCCATCCTGTCGTTGTGTGGCCTGTGGTTCTTCGATCTCCATGGCGCCAACGATTTCTTCGAGAATGTCGTTGATCGTCAATAATCCCTGCAGGGCCCCGAACTCATCGATGACCAGCAGCATGTCTGTGCCCTTTTCCTTGAGTATTTCAAGGCCCTTGGATGCAAACATGGTTTCCGGTACAAAGAAGGCCGGATTGAGCAGATCTTTGAGTACAATGGGTTCGTCATTTAGACTTCGCATGAGCAAGTCCCGGGCTTTGACAATTCCCAGAATCACGTCTAATGAGCCCTGCCGTACGGGGAACCGCGAAAAGTTGCACTCAGATATTTTCTGACGGATGTCTTCTATTGAGTCCTCAACATCCAGCCAGACGATATCCGGCCGGGGCGTCATCAACGAGTACACTCGTCGATCTCCCAGGCTGAACACGCCTTCCACCATATCGTGCTCGGCTTCTTCAAAGACACCGGCCTGCGTACCTTGATCGATCAGCAGTTGAATTTCCTCTTCTGTAACAGGAGGTTCCGTTCCAGGCTCGATGCCCATCAGCTTCAGAACAAGGTCTGTTACGCGCCCGAGAAGCCACACCAGCGGACTAAACAGCCTGGACACCACAATCATGGGTCCAGCCAGGGTGGCTGCAATCCGTTCAGGATTATGCAGAGCGATACGCTTTGGAACCAGTTCCCCCAGCACAATGGATACAAATGCGATTCCGATCACCACAATTCCCAGAGCGGCCGAATCTGCATAGTCGACAAGCCAGGGAACACGTGCCAGGAGTCCGCTCAATGGCTCGGATAACGTCGCTCCGCCGACTGCGCCGACAAATACTCCTACAAGGGAAATGCCGATTTGGACAGTGGCGAGGAACAAATTTGGATTCTCCATCAAATGTAAAACAGTGTTTGCCCGCTTATCTCCTTCGTTGACACGTTGTTGAAGACGCGCCTTACGCGATGCTGAAACGGACATCTCTGATAGAACGAATATTGCATTGATCAGGATAATTGCTATGATAATGAGTATTTCTGAGGTTATGTTCATCGAAAACACTTGCACTGTATGTGAAAGAACCTTACGCGTTGAATTTCACCGGGATTCGAAAATGCCCGGCAAGGTCGCCAGCCCGGATCGGCGTAGTTATATTTTATATGGCTATCTAGGGGAACGTCTTCCATGATCCAATCAACTTTTCCAAGTTCCTTCTATTGTACTATGGATAAACGAAATGTCTCTTGTTTTCATCCAAAAAACCTACGAAATTCTAATGCCAGCTCCAGCTTCGACATTTCCAATGACCCAGACCGCTTGATCCAACTCCCGGGCGCGTTTCAGGAAGGAAGCCAGTTTCTCGCGCGGGACGCCAAGCAGCAGTCCACCGCTCGTCTGAGGATCGAACAACAGCATCTGATTCGGCTCATCCAGGCCCTCGGGAAATTCCACGTGAGGCCCGAAGTGCATTTTGTTATCGAAGGCGCCGCCCGGGAACATTCCCTGTTCGGCATACTTGCGTGCGCCCGAGACGAAGGGGATCCTGGCAAAATCAAAATGCAAAGAGACGCCGGATGCCTCAGCCATTTCCACGCCATGCCCCAGCAGGCTGTAGCCTGTGACGTCCGTCCCGCCGCGCAGTCCAAACTCATTGGCCATCTGCCCGGCCGTTTTATTCAACCGTTTCATCCAGTTGACTGCTTCGAGCAGATCCTGTTCACTGGCCTTTTCCTGCTTGAGTGCGGTGGTCGTGACACCGAAGCCGAGGGGTTTGGTCAGCACGAGCGCATCGCCGGCCCTCAGGCCGCCCTTGCTCAGCATCCTGCGCGGGTCCACAAAGCCTATCACAACCAGCCCGTACTTGGGTTCCTTATCCTTGACCGTATGCCCGCCTGCGATCACAACTCCGGCTTCACGCGCTTTTTCGGCGCCGCCGCGGATGATCTCGCTCGAGATTTCCGGCGGCAGATTGTCAGGCAGCGCCGCGACGTTCAACGCCAGGAAGGGCTGTCCGCCCATCGCGTAGACGTCCGAGAGGCTGTTGGCCGCCGCGATCGAGCCATAATCGTAGGCGTCGTCCACTACCGGCGTGAAGAAATCCGTGGTCACCACGATGGCCCGCTCCTCGTCCAGGCGCCAGACAGCCGCGTCGTCAGGTTCCCGCAGGCCCACCAAAAGGTCCGGGAAGGAAGCAGCATCGAAGATATCTTTAAGGGGACGCAGCACCTGCGTCAGCGCGTCGGCGCTTAGTTTGGACGCTCAACCCGCGCAGGCCGAAAGAGTCGTGAGGCGGATCTCGCGTCCGGTTCGTGGAATCGGCATATCTCTCCTTAAATCAAATGACCAGCTACCATCTCTGGTGCTGGTCATTTTACACTAATTACATTCCCGATTATGGGGTGGTTGGGGGTGTTGTTTCCGGTGTGGTCTGGGGTGTGCTCGGCAGCGGCAGAATGAACTGGTTGCCGCTCGGTATAAAGATCGTTTGGACGCCCGGCGAGAGCTTCAAAATGTATTGATATTGCACCAGCGCGGGTGTGAGCGAGGCAGCCAGCAGCTCGTTCGCCTGTGCTTCGGCCTCGGCCTGGATGAGGCGCGCCTCGGCTGCACCTTTCGCCGCGATCACGGCCGCATCTGCCTGACCCTGGGCCACCTGGCGGGCCTGCTCGGCTTCCTGTCGCTTCTGCTCGACGACAAACGCGGCCTGTTGGGCCTGCTGCTCGGCAATCTGCTTCGTCTCCACCGCGGCGGCATATTCTTCGCTAAAGTGGATGTCGCGCAGGACGAAATCGATCAGGAACAAATTGTTTCTTGCCAGACTTTCGCCGAGCTCTGCAGTAATGCGTTCCACCATCTCGGCGCGTTTCGTCGAAACCACTTCTTCCACGCCATATTGCGAGACCGCGTTGCGGATCGCGCCGCGCGTCTCGGGGCGCACGATCCCGTCTTCATAACGGTCCTGCCAGACGATGTGAAGCTGTACAACTTTACTCGGGTCGATCTGGTAAATGACCGAGGCGTCCAGGATGACTTCCTGCCCGTCCTTGGTGCGGGCCCGGATCGAGTCGTCACCTTTAACCTGCCCCTCATTTGGCGCAACCGACATGGTGTAATTCCGGTTTGAGATCGAATAGGTCTGAACCTGCTCAATAATCGGAACGATCCAATGTAAACCGGGCTGGAGCGCGTCGGGGCGCACGCCGCCGGCCCGGATCGTCCTGACCACACCGCGCTCACTGGATTCCACGTAGACCAGGCCGGCTCCCAGGGTTGAAAGTATTGCCGCGACGACGAGTACTATTATTGCTGTCGAACCTATTCCTTTTGAGCTTTGATTGCGGCCCAGACGAGTGACGGCAAGCACGATCAGCCCAACTGCAGCAAGCCACGTAAAACCGGCCAATGCACGAATAACATCAACGATATTCATAGTTCCTCCAATTCAATGTTGTAAATATTATACCGTCATGATAGCATAGCAACATGAGTACAGGGAAAGGGAAGGTGCTTGAACTACTTCTTCAGGATGGATGCCGCCACGTACGTGTGGCCTGCCCGCCGGGTCTGGTCCCGGCTCCGGGCCAGTACCTGCTGGCGGGCAACGGATCGGACGCGCCTCTGCCTGTTCCACTCTTCCATACGGATTCTGCGCCTGAGGGTTTTATGGCCGCGGCCGATGTGCCTGACTCCTGGCGCCCCGGCCTGGACCTCTCCCTGCGCGGCCCGCTGGGGCGCGGATTCACACTTCCCCCGATTGCGCGCAAAGTTGGGCTGGTGGCCTTCGACGATTCGCCGGCGCGGCTGAATGGCTTGATCATGCCTGCCTTGAAGCAGGGCGCGGCGCTGGCCCTGGTCTGCGCCTCTGCTCCCGAAAAACTACCGGATGACGTGGAAGTCCAGCCGCTTTCTGCTCTGGAGGAAATTGTCGAATGGGCCGATTATCTGGCCTTCGACGTGGCGCGCGAAAGTCTGAATCGGCTGAGGGAACGCCTGGGGAAACTGAACCAGCTGGCGGCTGGGAGGGACGCGCAGGTCCTCATCCGCACGCCGGTCCCGTGCGGGGGAGCCGCGGATTGCGGAGTCTGCGCGGTCAGCCTGAAATCCGACTGGCGGCTGGCCTGTAAAGATGGGCCCGTGTTTTATTGGAGCGAGGTGGGTTAATACCAGATCCGGAATGAAGTCCGGGTCGTGCCGGCCAGCCCCTGGTAGGCAACGGCAATGTCAATCACGATAAGCTCCCCCTGCTTCTGACCTTCAAAATTGAACGTAACCGTGCCCAGCCCCGAGCCGTTCGTGGTGAAGAAATAATCGTCGGTGCGGCCGCCCGGCCAGTGGACTGTGGCTTTCCCGGTGGCATTGGAAACGGCCTGCCCGGTCTGGCTCTGGACGATCACGAAAACCGTTTGCTGCCCGTGCGACTGTGTGACCGATTTCTCAACAAACGCGCGTACCTGGATTGCCAGAATCGGGTTGATGGTGGCGTCCAGGAATTCAACCGGTTTCAGGTGGGATGGGTCTTCGCCAAATTGATCGAAATACAGGCGCCCGAGGTCCGTCAGAACCACCCGCTGGCCTTCGGGCCGGTCGGCGCGCCATTCGAAGCGGGCCTTTTCGAAATATTGGACGATCAGATTCTCATGGAACTCGAACGGCGAAATGGGGTAGCCAAACTGAGCCGTGCCCCCGTTGGCTTTATGGAAGTCCAGGAATGCAAAGCAGACCGAAAAGCCGGTCGGATACAGCTCGCAGCCAGTCGGATTATAGATGGGCAGTTGTTCGCGTCGTCTGTACGAAGCCTGCCCGAGCGGTGTCAGCTCCACGCGCTGGTTCTCCGGCAGCTCTGCGTGCAGCTCGAACCTGGCGCGTTGAAAATACTGGACCGTTTTGCCGTCCTTTGAGGTGATCTGCTCGGTGATGTGATAGCCGAAAAGAAGCGTGGGATCGTCTACGCTTTTGTAGAAGAGCAAAAAGTCCCCTTTTAGGGTATGGCCTGTCTCCGGGAAAAAGCGAACATCTGCCGGCTGTGCACTCACGTATCCCCGTTGTGTCAGCAGCACGGTCGAAACCAAAAATGCCGCGGCGAGGCGCCAAATGGCTTTCATCAGGCTCATTATACTCATGTTGAACTTTCCGGAGAGTCTGCAGCACCTTCCAAATTGGATAGGGCTCGCCCAGGGAGGTATGCAAGTCTCATTTCCAACCATGGCCGCGCGCAGTGCAGGTGTGAACACAGATGAAATGGATTGGGGCACCTTTTATCGGGAACACCATCCAAAACCTGTGTTCAGTGAATTCCTCGCACGAGCTATGCGTTCAATAATGCGTCGATGATCCGCTCCGCGGTATGACCGTCGCCGTAAGGATTCGCCGCTCTGGCCATTTC
>JBAVVF010000064.1:0-10675 GCA_049697155.1 Anaerolineales bacterium | reverse complement strand
ATCCTCATCAAGGCGGTCATCCTGGCGCTGGTGCTGGCCGGAAAATTGGGTGGCAATACCGGGCTGGGACAATCGACGGCCGCAACCGTTATCGTGGCCGACACCATTGTCGCCGTGGTGGGACTGGCTCTGGCCGTGCAGGTCCGGCGGCGCTTTGGCACGCTCGACGTGCCGAAGATTTCCACGCTGCGAGGTTGAGATGGCAGAGATCCTTGTGCTCCTCGTAGTCGTCCTTCCCTGGTTGGGCGCGCTGGCCGTCTGGCTGGCCGGCAATCAGCGTCCCCGTCTTCAGCATACCCTGGCCGTCCTCTCCAGCGTCCTCACGGCTGCCGTATCGCTGGCGCTGTTCCTGTTCGCAAGCTCCGAGCCGTTGATCCAGATCCCGTTCGGCAAGGCATTCGGCGTCCTGACCTTTGTCCCCGACGGCCTGGCTGTGACACTGACTGCGATCGCGGCAGTTATCGGCTCGCTGGCGGTGATCTTCTCGGTGGATTACATGCACGGCGAGGCCCAGCTCGGACGCTATTACTTCCTGGTCCTGTTCTTTATCGGTGCCATGACGGGACTGGTGCTGAGCGGAAACCTGCTCTTTACCTTCTTCTTTTGGGAGATTACTGCGCTGTGCTCCTATGGCCTGATCTCCTTCTATAACGACGACCCGAAGGCGGTGGCGGGCGGGATCAAGGCGCTCATCATCACGCAGGTCGGCGGGGTGGGATTGCTGGTTGGCACGTTGATCGCGTTTGTAAATCTGGGAAGCTTCCAAATCTCCGACTTCCTGGGAAAAGCAGCTTCCATTCCTGCGGCTGCGCTATCCCTGATCGCGTTCAGCTTCCTGATTGCGGCCGCGGCCAAGTCGGCCCAGTTCCCGTTCCAGACCTGGCTGCCCGATGCGATGGAAGCGCCGACTCCGGTCAGCGCGCTGATCCATGCCGCGACGATGGTCAATGCCGGGATCTATCTGCTGGCGCGTTTTTATCCCGCTTTCGAATCGGTGCCCGGCTGGACGACCTCCGTGCTGCTGGTCGGCCTGGTCTCGGCAGTGATCTCGGCCATCTCGGCCCTCATCGCCACGGACCTCAAGCGCGTCCTGGCCTATTCCACGGTCAGCCAGCTCGGTTACATGGTTTACGCCATCGGGGCGGGCGGTGTGCTCGCCAGCCAGTTCCATCTGCTCAGCCACGCGGTCTTCAAAGCACTATTGTTCCTTGCCGCAGGTTCGGTAATCCACAGCGTGGGCACGCGCGACCTGCGCCGCATGGGCGGACTTGGGTGGCGGATGCCCTTCGTGCGCAACGTCTTCATCGTCGGTGGGCTGGCACTGGCCGGCGTTCCGATCATGAACGGTTTTTGGAGCAAGGAATTGATCCTCGAGGTCGGCCTGGAACATTCGCCGTTCTGGGCCTACGCGCTCATGCTGGCCGGCGCCGGTTTGACGGCCTTCTACAGCTTCCGTATGGTCTGGCTGGTATTCTTCGGCAAGGAGCGCGAGTCTTTGCACGTGCACCGGGCAGGCTCGGCGATGAGGATCGCGCTTGCCCTCCTGGCCGGTGGCACGTTCGTCACGTGGCTGCTCTTCGGCCAGTTGAACGGACTCCTGGCCTCTACTTTGCCGTTCCATGAATTCGAACACGAAACAACCCTGGAACTTGTCAGGGTCATCCTCTCCGCGCCGGCGACCTGGTTCGCGCTGCTGATTGTTGGCATTGGCTTCGCGATCTCCTGGGTGCGGGCGCGCGGCTTCCGGCTCTTCGGCGGCGCCTGGCTCAACCCGCTGGTGGATACCTCCTTTGGACTGGAGCCGGTCAATGGCTTCGTCGTACGGACGGTTTACAAAATCGCTGAACGGTTCAGCCTCACCCAGACCGGTGAGCTGAATTGGAATATTCTCGGCATCATCAGCGCTCTGCTGGTTGTGCTGGTCGTCCTGTGGTTTGGTGCATAAATGAACCTGTTGAACTTTGCCGGACTGATCGTGCTCCCGCTGGTCTCGTCGCCGGTCGTCTACCTGGCCGGCCGGCTGGGAACGCACGAAACCACGTTACACGGTCGCTCCTATGTGGTGCGCGTGCTCGCGCTTCTGGCCGTCCTGGCAGCCTGGGTGCCCTTCATTTTTTCCGTGCAGGCTCTGCTCTCGAGCGGTGTGCAGGATTTTGGCGTGTATGCCATTCACCTGCGCGTGGACGGCATCAGCCTGCTCATGGCAGGCTGTGTGCTGGTGCTTGGCACACTGGTCATCCTGTTTTCCGGGTCCTACATGGCAGGCGAGGTGGGCGAGGAAAAGTATTACGCCATGCTGCTGGCCATGATGGGCCTGATGATCGGGCTGGTCTCGGCCGGCGACCTGTTCAACCTGTGGGTCTGGTTCGAAGGCATGGCGGTCTCGTCCTATCTGCTGGTGGCCTTTTATCGGGAACAGGCCGCTTCTCTCGAAGCCGGGATGAAGTACCTCGTCCAGAGCGCGACCGGATCGGTGCTGGTGTTGATGGGCATCGCGGTGGTGCTGGCCCAGGTCGGGACGCTGGACCTGGCCGAAATCACCGCGGCCGTTTCCGCCCTGGAGGTGAACCGGTCGGCCATGCTGGGAGCCGGAGCCTTGTTCGTGATCGGCTTCGGAGTCAAGGTGGCCCTGGTCCCGCTGCATACCTGGCTGCCCGATGCGCATTCCCAGGCGCCGAGCGGGATCAGCGCGATGCTGTCCGGCGCGGTCATCGAGATCGGTCTGATCGCCATGCTGCGGGCGCTGGCCGGCCTGACGGGCTTTGCGAACTCATGGGGCATTCTCCTGATGGCCTTTGGTGCGCTGAATATTTTGTATGGCAACCTTCTGGCGCTCCGCCAGACCAAGGTGAAGCGCATGCTGGCCTATTCGAGCCTCAGCCATGTCGGATACATGCTGCTGGGACTCGGCCTGGCGCTCTATACCGGGATTCAACTGGGTGCCCAGGGCGCGTTCTTCCATCTATTCAACCACATGCTGATGAAGGGACTGGCCTTCCTGGCTGTGGGTGCGCTGATGTACGGCCTGTTCCTGCAAAACGGCTCGCACTCCTCGCTGAGGATCAACGACCTGGCCGGCGCCGCGCAGAAGTACCCGCTGGCGGCCTTTGCTTTGAGCGTCGCCGTGCTGGCTCTCGGCGGCATGCCTCCGCTGGCCGGTTTTATGTCCAAATGGCAGATCTTCGTGGCCGGGTTCCAGACCCAAAACACTTGGATCATTGTCCTGATGATCTTCATGGCCCTCAACAGCGTGCTCTCGCTCGGATATTACGCGCCGCTCGTGAATATGGTGTATCGCGGCGAGCCGTCGCCGAAGGTGCTGGCCGGCAAGCCGATCACCTGGACGATCGGGCTGGCGCTGATCGTGATGATTATGCCGGTGATCGTGCTGGGCTTTGCGCCGGATCTGATGAACTGGTTGACCGTCCCGGCCGCGCAGCGCCTGCTCGAAATGTTTGGATATTAACCTATGACAAACTTTTTACTTTCCCCCCTGATCGCGTTCCTGATCTACCTTGTCGTTGCCTCGATCGTCTACGGCCTGGCGCGCGTCTTCTCGGCGCGCGGCAGCAGGACCGAATTCAAATCGACCGTCTACGCGAGCGGTGAGGAGCACGATCCCATCCCGGCCGCACCGGGCTACCGCCAGTTCTTTGTGGTCGCCCTGTTCTTCGCGGTCCTGCATCTGGGCGTGCTGATGGTCGGCAGCAGCGACCTTTCGCCGGTGGCAGGTGTCTATTTACTGGGTCTGATCCTGGCGCTGATCGCCTTGATTCTTGGATAAGAATGGAAGAGTAGCTGAGAGAATGGGCTGAACACCTTTTCACCACGGAGAGCACTGAGTCCACGGAGATTTTTAAAAGATTTCTCCGTGCTCTCCGTGGGCTCCGTGGTGAAGCTGTGGCGCAAGCCCATATAATTCTCCACTCTCAAAAATGGTGAATCAATGAATATCAATAATGATCAATTATGGGTGAAGGTCATCAAAAAGGTACGCGCCTGGGCGCGGCTGAATTCCATCTGGGCGGTGCACTTCAACAGCGGTTCCTGCAACGGCTGTGACATCGAGATCCTGGCTACGCTGACGCCGCGCTACGACGTCGAGCGCTTCGGCATCAAACTCGAAGGCAGTCCACGCCACGCCGATGTACTGATCGTGACGGGACCCGTCACGCGCCAGGCCCGGGAACGGCTGCTGCGCACCTACGAGCAGATGCCCGAGCCGAAATTCGTCGTCTCGGTCGGCTCGTGCAGCATCTCGGGCGGCGTGTTCCAGGGCTGCTACAACGTGGGCGGCTCGACCGACGAGGTCATCCCGGTGGACGTGTACATCCCCGGCTGCCCGCCGCGCCCCGAAGCCATTATCGATGGCATCATCCAGCTGCTTTCGAGCCTGAAGGACGGGACGTTTCGAACTGCAAAGGTTGCTGAGAAGGTGGTCGCATGAACACTGAGAAAACACTTCAACAGGCAGAAGAGCTCCTGACTGCCTGGAACAAGGAGACGACCCATCCCGAGGCGGATCGCCTGGATGCCTCCGTCACGGCGGATGATCTGCGCGCCGCGGTCAGAGCCCTGCGCGACGCGCACTGGGGCTATTTGTCGGCCATCACCGGCCTGGACCTGGGAGCGGCGGCCGGCCAAATGGAAGCGCTCTACCACTTCTGCAGCGGCCCGGCCATCACCACGCTGCGGGTCCGCCTGCCGCGCAGCGAAGAGGCGGTCCTGCCGACGATCGAAGACATCATCCCTCCGGCGACGTTCTTCGAGCGCGAGCTGCATGAAATGCTCGGCTTCACGATCGCGGGCGCCAGGAGCAGCGAGCGTCTGTTCATCTCCGATGACTGGCCCGAGAACGTCTACCCGCTGCGCGAGGATTTCAACATCGAACAGGCCAAGCCGGTGGAGGGCCGCCAGGCGGACGAATTACCCGAGCAGGGTGTGGTCGGTGGGAATACATTTGTCGTCCCGATCGGCCCCCAGCATCCCGCGCTTAAGGAACCCGGGCATTTCGAATTCACCGTGGACGGTGAGATCGTCACGGCCGCCAGCATGCGCCTGGGCTATGCCCACCGCGGCATCGAGAAGGCCGCCGAGAGCCGCAACTGGATCCAGAACCTGTATCTCTTCGAGCGCATCTGCGGCATCTGCTCGCACACGCATGCAATGGCGTACTGCCTGGGCGTCGAGAAACTTGCCCAGGTGGAAGTCCCGGCCCGCGCTCATGCGATCCGCGAGTTTGTGGCGGGCCTGGAGCGCATTCACAGCCATTTGCTCTGGCTGGGTGTCACTGCGCATGAGGCCGGGTTCGATACGCTGTTCATGTATTCGTGGCGCGACCGCGAGACCGTCATGAACCTGCTCGAACAGATTACCGGCAACCGCGTCAACTATTCTGCGAATGTCCTCGGCGGCGTGAAGAACGATGTCGGGCCCGAGCAGGCCAAAGCCGTCAAGGAAGGCTTGAACTATCTCGAGACGCGCATCCGCCATTACCTGGAGGTCGTGACGACCGATACGATGTTCCTCAACCGCACCCGCGGCATCGGCACCATCTCTTATGAAGAGGCGGAGAGCTTTGGCTTGCTGGGACCCACTGCCCGGGCTTCCGGCCTGCTGCGGGACGTGCGCGTGGAAGCTCCGTATGGAGCCTACAGCCGCTTTCCGATCAGCGGCGTGACCGAAACGGCCGGCGACCTGGAAGCGCGCTGCGTCGTCCGTTTGAAGGAACTGCTGGTTTCCTGTTTCGCGCTGCGCACGATCGTCGACAACCTGCCCGAAGGGCCGCTTAGCGTCCGGGTGCCGCGCAAGATCCCGGCCGGCGAGACCATTGCCCGGGTCGAAGCGCCGCGCGGCGAGCTGTTCTACTACATCAAGAGCAATGGGACGGAACATCCCGTGCGCGTACACATCCGCACGCCCAGTCTGTGCAACTGGGTCTCGGTGCTCGAGAAAGCGGTCGGACGCCAGCTGGCCGATGTGCCGATGCTGATCGCCGGGATGGATCCCTGTTTCTCCTGCAATGACCGACTCGTGACCACGGTGGACGGCCGCGGTGACCGCAAGACTTGGTCCTGGAAGCAGCTGCGCGAGCACGGAATCGAGTACTACAAACGATGAACACGCTTACACCTTTGATCTCCCTGTTGATCTTTCCCGCCGGTCTGACGCTTCTCCTGGTGGGCTGGCTTTACGAATGGACCGATCGTAAACTGGTGGCCCGCTTCCAAAATCGCGTGGGCCCGCGCTGGTTCCAGCCGATTGCGGATGTGCTCAAGCTGTTTGCCAAGGAACAGATCACGCCCGGGATCAAAAATCCGGTGCTGTTCTATGGATTGCCGCTCGTCGCCATCTCCGGCGCGATGACGGCCGCCCTGTATGTCCCGTTGATGGGCTTCACCCCGGTCCACAGCTTTCCCGGCGACCTGATCGTCACGATCTATCTGCTCAGCCTGTTGACCATGTGCATCGGTCTGGCCGGCTGGAACACCAGCAGTCGTTTCGCGCTGATCGGCGCCACCCGCGCCCTGACGCAATTGTTTGCCTACGAGGCTCCCTTCCTGCTGGCCCTGCTCGGACCGGCGCTGGCGGCCGGCAGCTGGCAGATCGATGTCATCAATGAGTACGCCCGCTCTCACTGGTTTGTGATCAGCCAGCCGGTGGGATTCATCGTGGCCCTGATCGGCCTGATGGGCAAGCTGGAACTGCCGCCCTTCGATGCTCCCGAAGCCGAGACGGAGATCGTGGCCGGCGCGCTGACCGAATACAGCGGGCGCGGCCTGGCCATGTTCAGGATCGGCAAGTCGGTGGAGCTGGTCGTCGGCATCACGCTGGTCTCCGCCTTCTACCTGGGCGGGCTGCATGGCATCCTGCCATTCCTGCTCAAGACACTCGGCGTGCTCTTCCTGATGACGATCCTGCAGAGTCTGCTGACGCGCCTGCGCATTGATCAGACGGTGGGGCTGTGGTGGCGCTTTGGAACGATCCTGGTGCTGGCCCAGCTCGTGCTTACGATTTTATGGAAAGGTAATCTGCTATGAGAATCGGTACGATGTTCAAGGACATCCTCAAGTCCTTCTTTACGAAGCACAGTACACAGCTCTATCCGGTCGAGCGGATCGCGCCGCCCGAACGTTACCGCGGCGTCCTTTCCTATGATCCGTCCCTGTGCACGGGCTGCAGCCTGTGCGTCAAGGATTGCCCGTCGGACGCGATCGAACTGGTCATCCTCGACCGGGCCGCGAAGCGCTACGTATTGAAATACCACATGGATCGTTGTATCTATTGTGGACAGTGTGTGGTCAACTGCAAGTTCAAATGCATCGGCATGTCCAACCGGGAATGGGAACACGCCGCCCTGGAAAAGAAGTTCATGGTTTACTATGGAAGAGAGTACGACATTGCCAAATTCGTGGAAAGTCTCGCTAAACCAGCTGCTGAACCAACTGGCGGCTGAGACGGCGAAATCGGCGCGGGTGGCAATCGTCGGGATCGGCAACAATCTGCGCTGCGACGATGCCGCGGGTATGCTGATCGCAGGCGCCCTGTCGCAGCATGGATTTGCCACAAACACAGACCGCATCCTGATCGTCGAAGCCGGGCAGGCTCCTGAAAATGCGACGGCCGACCTGCGCAAATTCGCTCCGGGACTCGTCCTGTTGATCGATGCCGCCGAGATGGGCCAGCAGCCCGGCGCGGCGCGCTGGATTCCCATGGATCAGATCGATGGCATGAGTGCCTCGACGCACAGCCTGCCGCTTTCCATGCTGGCGCACTACCTGACCCTGGAACTCAACTGCACGGTCGCCCTGCTCGGTATTCAACCGGGATCGAACGAGGTGGGTGACACGCTCAGCCCGGAGGTTCTGGAGGCGGTCCACAGGATCGTGGACGGGATCGATGAGTCCCTCACCCGCTATTTATCAGCTCCCAAAGCGGAGGCGACCGGCGATTGAGCGATGTGCGTGGCCTGTTTTGCTTGAAACAGCTTCGAAAAACGGGGGAGGAAATTGACGTCAGCCCGTAACAAAAAATTGAATGACCGTTTTTAACGGCAAGGTCTGATTACCTTACACGCTGGTTTTGGGACGCAGACCAACGCTGATTTTCGCTGATACAAAAAGAAAAAATCTGCGTTTTCAGCGTGAATCAGCGTCCAGATTTTGAAAGTGCAAGGTATAAACTAGCCTTGAATGAAATGAATTTCCGCGAAAATTCGCGGCAGAAAAACTCGTACGAGAGATAAGCTTTATGACTGCTGATAAAGAGAAAAAAACGAAATCGCCTCCCGAGCAGGAACTCGGTGATACACCTGTCCCGCCCTGGGAGATGCCCACACCCGAGGAGAAGGCTCAGGCCAAACCGGTCCGGCGGGCCCTGCAGAAGGCCATCGCCGAAGTGGACTCGCCCGAAAAAGCGGAAGAGGTGATCGAGGAACTGGAGAGCACGGCGGCGGACAAGAGCGCACAGGAAGTCAGGGAAGCCGAGCCTCCGGTCGCGACGCCTGCCTCGGCCGCGCGGAAAATTCAGAAGGCAGCCGAGGCCGCCCCGAATGGCGAGAAGACCAGGGAAGTGCTGGATGCGACTGCCCGGGTCCTCGCCAGCGGGGATAAGCGCCAGCGTGAAGTCGTGTCCGAGGCGGTACAGGAGGTGCTCAACCCCGAACAGCAGGGCGCCGCGCCGACCGTAGTCGCGGAGCCTCAGCGCGAGTATCTGCGTGAAGCCGTTATCAAACGACTCGAGCCGCTGGATGCCCTGGATGCGAACCTGTTTCTCCTGGTCAATCATCTCCCGCATACGCGTTTTTTCAATACTTTTTTTTACGGTATCACCACGGCCTTCAATGGCGCGGCGACGTGGTACGTTGTGACCGGACTTGCGGCTCTGCGCAAGCGCCGTCCGCTGGGCGAGCTTCTGCGCGAGGTGATCCTGCCGCTGACGGTCAGCGGCCTGCTCGTGGAGTTTCCCATCAAGTGGTACTTCAAACGCCGGCGTCCATTCATCACCATCATTCAGGCCATTGTGATCGGGAAAAAGCCCGGGACCTGGTCCTTTCCTTCGGGCCACTCGGCCGGAGCCTTTGCCGGGGCCTGGCTGCTCAACCACAAGTTCCGGCGCGGGCGTGGACTGCGATACTTCGTTGCCAGCCTGGTCGCGTTTTCGCGCATCTACCTCGGCGATCATTATCCGGGGGACGTGGCCTCCGGTTCATTGCTGGGACTGGTGTTTGCCATGTTCTTTCATAAGCTTTTCAAGCGCAAAAAGACACGCAGCCGATAGTCCATTTTCATGCCGATGGGGGAGTAAGTTGTTTTTACTACGGTTCGTCAGGGCACTATGCCTGCCAGACCCACAGGATCAGACTGTTCTCATTCTGCACACTTTGTAAAGATACTTTACAAAGTGTGCACCTGCTCTGCCTCGAGAAGCAGGCGGCATGCAGACGATCGATCCTTTGTCGCGGTTATTACAAATAAACCGTACCAAATATCCGGAGTACCAGAGACCTACTTGACTTAATAGGACAAATGTTCTATACTTTATCATATATGTAACCAACCGGTTACACAAATATGAGAAGAGACGTTTTCCACGCATTAGCAGACCCCAACCGAAGAGCCATCATTGGTTTATTAGCGAATCAAAAGCTGTCCGTCAAAGCTGTAGCAGAGCATTTCCCTATCAGCCGGCCGGCCATTTCCAGGCATGTCCGGATCCTGACCGAATGCGGACTGGTGGTCGTCCACCCGAAGGGCCGCCAGAGAATCTGTGAAGCCCGCCTCGACAAGCTTGAGGAAGTCTCGAGCTGGATCGAGCAGCAGCAGAAGACCTGGGAAAGACGCCTGGACCGCCTGGACGAATACCTGAACGAGTTGAAAACCAAGGAGAGAAAATGATCGGTGAAACAGAATCCACTCAGAGGTCCGCGCCCAGCGAGCTGGTCATCACCCGCATTCTCGATGCGCCGCGCAAGCTGGTCTGGAAGGCCTGGACGGATCCGCAACACTTCATGCGCTGGTGGGGGCCAAAGGACTACACCTCACCTTTCTCCGAGATCGACCTGCGCGTGGGAGGCAGGTACCTCAATTGCATGCGCTCGCCCGATGGGCGGGACTACTGGACAACGGGTACGTACCAGGAAATCGTCCCCTTTGAAAAGATCGTTTATACCGACAGCTTTGCGGACGAACAGGGGAACGCCGTCTCGGCTGCCTATTACGGCATGACCCCGGACTTTCCCCTCGAAACCCTGGTCACTGTGACGTTCGAAGATCAGGATGGCAAAACCAGGATGACTCTCCGGCACACCGACCTTCCGGCCGGAGAGATGAGCGAACAGACCGGCGCCGGCTGGAACGAATCGTTCGACAAGCTTGCGGAAAGCTTTCCGTAAAAACAACGCAAAGCCTTCGAGTCAAGTCGCGCTAATTCGTGTAATTCGCGGCAAAAATAATGTGTATCCACTTTAGAAGTAAGGAGAGTTACAAATGATCAATCGAACCAGCACTCAGACCCAGATGCGGGCATTTGGCACCGCACCCCTCTCGATCCCGGACCTGCGTACAGACTTTGGGGACCGGGTGATCGCCCCGGACGATCCCGGCTACGACGCAGCCCGAACCGTTGTCTCTGGCGGCATCGACCGCCGGCCGGCTGCCATCATTCGGGTCGCGGA
>JBAVVF010000063.1:0-13823 GCA_049697155.1 Anaerolineales bacterium | reverse complement strand
CAAATCAACCACATTCGGTCACAATCGCTCGTTCTCCCAGCATGCAACAAATCGGACGTACAAACCGAACCTGCAGAAGACTATCGTCATGGAAAAGGGTCGTGTCGTACATAAGATCTTGTGCGCCAAGTGCATCAAGACACTGGCCAAAACTGCGGTTTAAGGCCCGGAATTACACAACAAAGGTCATGGCGCAAAGCGCGCCATGATTTTTGTTTTAAAGCCTGGAGCGGAGTGCTTTGACGCCGGCCGGCGGTCCCTGCGGATGCTTGAACACGGCCGTCGCCGCGACAAAGGCAGTTGCCCCCGCTTCCTTCATTAAAGGCAGGGTCTCCAGATCGATTCCCCCATCGACCTCCAGCCAGGCGGAGGAGCGCAAGGCATCCAGCTTGGTGCGGACCTCGGCCACCTTCTCGACCGTCTCGGGCATGAAGCTTTGCCCGGAATACCCCGGGTTGACGCTCATGACCAGGACGAGATCTGCCTCCCCCAAAACGTGGTTGATCTGCCCGACCGGCGTCGCGGGGTTCAGGACCACCCCGGCCTTGCAGCCGAGCGATTTGATCTGTTTCAACGTTCCCAGCAGATCGGGGCAGGTCTCCACGTGGACGGTCAGATTGCTGGCCCCGGCCTTTGCAAACGCCTCCAGGTAGCGTTCGGGCTCCTCCATCATCAAATGGACATCCAGCGGAAGTTTCGTGATCCGCCGGCATGTTTCGACGATGAAGGGTCCCATCGTGAGGTTGGGGACGAAATGGCCATCCATCACATCGACGTGGATCCAATCCGCGCCGGCCGATTCGACAGCAGCGATTTGCTCGCCGAGGCGGGCAAAATCTGCCGAGAGAATGGAAGTGGAAATAATATATTGATTCATTAAGGTGGATTGTACCGAAAATAAATATAGATCCAGAACGGGATCAACCCGCCGACGCTGAGCAGGGCAACGAACCCGAGCATGACGGAGACCCAGTCAATTTCAGGTTCGGAGAGGTCTGATACAGGCAGTGTCGTTTCGGGCGCGGAAACCCTGTGAGTCGGGGCAGCCGGAGCGGGTTCGGTCTGCTGCTGGTAGGTGGACCCGGCTTCGGGGGTCAGGCTGAGCGAGGGGACCGGCGCGGCATCCCGCTGGGTGCCGAAGCGGAGCAGGACGCGTCCCAGCTGATCCGCCGTGCGGTAGCGCGCGGCCGGTTCCTTGGAAAGGACCTTCAACACGATCTGCTCGAGCGCTGCAGGCAGGTCCGGTACGTATTCGCTCGGAGGGATCGGGGAACTTTCCAGGTGCATTCGGGCAAGCTCCTCGGTGGTCGGAGCGGTGAAGGGCAGCGCGCCCGTCAGCGCTTCGTAGAGCACGATGCCCAGCGAGTAAACATCCGAGGCCGGGGAGGGAGCCTCGCCGGTCGCCTGTTCGGGCGAGAAATATTGAGGCGAGCCCCAGACCACATCGGCGCGCTCCCCCGGCGTGATCGTCGAAAGGGCCCGGGCGATGCCAAAGTCCGTAACCTTGAGACGGGCATCCGGCGTGACGATCATATTGTGGGGTTTGATGTCGCAGTGGACCAGCCCTGCCCGGTGGGCATAACCGATGCCCGCGCAGGCCTGCACCATTAATGGAATGGCTTCCTCCACCGAATAGCGTCCGCGCTGGCGCAGAATGGTCTTTAAGTCCTTGCCGGGCAGGTGTTCCATCACGATGAAGAGCTGGCCGTGATCGAGGCCGAAATCGTGGACAGTGACAATGTTGGGGTGGGAAAGGTTGGCGGCGGCGCGCGCCTCCTGGCGGAAACGCTGCTGAAAGGCGCTGTCGTTCGAATAGTTTTCGTGTAAAACCTTGATCGCGACCGATCGCTCCAGCATCAGGTCGCGGGCCCGGAACACATCAGACATCCCGCCTGAGCCAATCCGTTCAAGCAACTGATACCGGTTGTTGAGCAGCATCCCTTCGTTCATCGTAAAAGATTATATCATCCCCTCCCGGTCTCCCCAAATCCGACGCTCCGTCACACCCATGGTTTTCTCAAGAAACGAAGTTGCGCCTTGATGTACACGGACTTCACGGAACAGACGGAGTTTTTTCCGTGATTTTACCGATGAAGCCGTGTTGTCCGTGTGTTCCGTGTACACAAAGAGAAGGTTGTCAAGCTTTCTTGAGAAAGCCATACCGTCACACCGGCACTCCCCGGCACCTGCACGCCGGGGCTGGTGTGCGCCCGGTGCAAGTGTTGCGAGCGAAGCAGTAACGAAGCAATCTCATATTTATTTGCAGCTTACTTGAGATTGCTTGCCGCAGGCACGCTTCGCAGTCGTCGTGGCGCCGCTTCGACTGCACTCCCTTCGGTCGTTCCGCTCAGCGCGAGGCGCCACTCCTCGCAATGACGGATTGGCGGATTTGGGGCACGCAGGGGGTCGGGTATAATCCCTCCCATGCGCAGTGCTGTCATCATCTATAACCCGACGGCGGGCCGTTTTTCCACCAGGCCGTTCATCAAATCCGTGGTCGGGGAATTGGAGTCCGCCGGATGGCAGGTGGATGCCGCCGAGACTCAAAGCGGCGAGCACATCATCCAGCTGGCGAAACAGGCTGCAGCCGAGAAGAAGGACGCGGTCTTCGCGGTCGGCGGGGACGGGACGATCGGCAATGTCGTCAACGGGCTGGTCGGTTCCGAGACCGCGCTGGGCGTCCTGCCGGCAGGCACCGCCAACGTCTGGAGCATCGAGCTGGGGCTGCGTCCCTTTGCATGGCATCGTCCCTGGGTGCTGAGAAAAAATGCCGCCATCCTGGCCAACGCCCCCTGCCGGGCAGTCGACGTGGGGTTGTGCAACCAGGTCTCGTTCATGATGTGGGCCGGCATCGGCCTGGACGCCATGGCCATCCAGTCGCTCGAGCCGCGCGTCCGGATCGACAAATTCTTTGCCGCCCCCGAATACGCCGCCACCGCGATCTGGAACGCGGCCCAATGGCGCGGACTGGACCTGCATCTCTGGGCGGATGAACATGCAGTGGAGGGGCGCTTCATCCTGGCGGTCGCCACCAACATTCGCCACTACATGGGCGGGCTTTCCAACCTTTCGCCGGATGCCTACATCGATGACGGCCTGCTCGACCTGTGGCTCTTCAGCGGCAGCAACCTCGGCGATGCGCTGCGGCATGCCTATGACCTGTGGCGCGGCAGCCATGTCAACTCGGGTGCGGCCCAGCGCATCACCTTCCGAAATCTGCGGGTGGAAGCCGATTCTCCCTTCTGGGTTCAGACCGATGGCGAAGCGCGCGGCGCGACTCAGATCGCTGAGATCAGCGTTCAGACCCACGCCTTGAAACTGCTTGTGCCGCCGGCCGGGATGGACCTGCTCAAAAGCTCATCGAATCAGGAAAGTACATGAACGTTCGTCAATTCTTCAACAAATGGGTGGTCCTCGGCGCGCTGCTCTTTGCGGGATTTCTGACCCTCGTCACGGCGATTGCCATTGGATTGACCTCCTCGCGCCGTATCTCTCAGATTGGGTTTGTCCCCGCGGACGTGACGGTGATCGCCGCTCCCACGGTTACCTCCAGCGCGCCGCCAACGCCGACCACGGATCCCTTTGCGCCGCCGACTACCCAGGCAGGGATCGCGGTCGGCAGTTACGTGCAGATCACAGGCACGGAGGGGCAGGGTCTGCGTATTCGTGCCGAACCCGGTCTGGATGGCGAGTTTCAATTTCTGGCCTACGATTCGGAAGTGTTCACCATCCAGGACGGCCCGCGTGAAGTGGATGGCTATGTGTGGTGGCGCCTCGTCGCCCCGTATGATGAGACGCGCGTCGGCTGGGCCGCCGCGGACTTCCTGACATACATTCCACCGCCATAAATTTATACGTAGGGGCGGCGTCATGCTGCCCCGGCGGGGAAACCCCCACGGAGACATATGAACGAAAAACCAACCGGGATTACAGCCAACAAGAAGACCAGGGAATTTACAATCACCTGGAACGACAATCACACCAGCGTCTATCCATTCGAATTGCTGCGGGCGGCCTGTCCCTGCGCCTCCTGCCGTGGCGGGCACGAGAATATGCGCTCCGAACCGGACGCGGACGTCTTCGAGATCAAGCTGGAAGATACTCCATGGACAAGGATCAGCAATGTTGTGGCCGTGGGTTCGTATGCCCTGACCATCGTCTGGGAGGATGGGCACGATTATGGGATCTACAACTGGCATTACCTGCGGGCGTTGTGTCCCTGCCCGGAAGACCGGGCGAAGTTCGGAACGAAATAAAAAAAGGCGGCTGAGAGATCAGCCGCCTTTTGATTACGGAGTGGGTGTTGGCGTGCGGGTGGGCGTGGGCGTTCGGGAAGGAGTCGGCGTCCGGGTGGGGGTCGGCGTGGGCGTGCGCGGACCGGGTGTCGGAGTCCGGGTGGGCGTCAGGGTCTTTGTCGGAGTCCCCGCCCGCTTTGTGGGGGTTAGCGAAGCCCTGGAGGTTGGTGTGGCGATCGCGGCCAGATGCTCCTCCGCTTCGGATCGCATTTGTGCAGTCATTGCCTTTTCGGGCAGAGCCAGCAGCATATCCCAGTACTCGGCGGCGTTATCGAGTTCATCACGCGTCTCATACACGATCGCGCCCCAGTAATAGACCAG
Source organism: Anaerolineales bacterium (assembly GCA_049697155.1). Classification (GTDB taxonomy): domain Bacteria; phylum Chloroflexota; class Anaerolineae; order Anaerolineales; family Villigracilaceae; genus Defluviilinea. The sequence goes on along the minus strand of JBAVVF010000063.1, from coordinate 9,207 downwards.
CGCTTTTTGTTCATCTGTTTCAGCCAGTGCCTCGGCCAGATCGTGCTCGAGGAGCGCGGTGCCGTCGTGGCCAAGCAGCAGCTGCATGCGGACGATGGCGAGACGGACATCGAAGGTATCGTAGAACAATAAGACGGTGTCAACATCGTCCTCCGCCTCTTCACCTTTGCCCAGTTCCACGTTCGAGAGGAAACGATACAAATAGGCTTCGCGGCGGTTCCGGTCTCGCGTGAGGACCTTGTTCATGTTGGTGACCGTTGCCTCGTATTCCTTCTTTTCGAAGTTCATCTTTCCCAGCATCAGATAGGCCGCCACATCTTCCGGATTGTACTTGATATAGATATCCAGAGCTTTGACTGCCTCAGCTTCGTTGCCTGCCTCCGCGTAGATCTGTCCGAGCAGCAGGTAGGTCGGTAGATGCGTCAAACCCAGCTCATTGGAACGTTTGGCGGCCGCCAGCGCCAGTTCCAGATCGCCTTCCCTGAGCCGCGCCTGTGCCAGGTGGTAATAGACCAACGGATTGTTGGGCATGCGGCGGTCGGCTTCGCCGAGATCGGCAAGAGCACCCGGGAGGTCGTTCGCCCGGACTTTTGCGGCACCGCGTTCCAGGTACGCCTCGCCCCAATCCGGGGCACGCCTGATGGCTTCATCCAGAGCGGCAATCACATTTGCGTTCGGGTCCACCATCAGACGGGCGCGGGCGATGCCCATATAGGGCGGTCCGAATTCCGGATCTACGCTCAGCGCCATTTCATAGGCCTGGTTCGCACCGGCGGCCTCACCCTTGAAACGGTAGGCTTCCCCGATGTAGTAATAGGCGTCCGCGGCTGCGGTCGGCTCCAGCTGCGCGACCTCCTGCATGGCCGCGATTACGTCATCCCAGCTGCCCTTCTCAAAGGCCCGCATTGCTCTGCGATACGAATCCGAAGAAATGGGGGAATGCGGCGTGGCGACGTATAAAGGTGTGGCGGTATAAGACACCCCGTACAGTTCGGCAAGCGGAGCGGGCGTGCCCACCACATCGGGCTGCCCGGTGGCATTGAATGCAGTCGGTGTTAAAGTAAAGGTGGGCGAGGGCCCGGGCGTGAACGTCGCCGTGCGCAAATCCTGACTGGCGCGCGGCAGGATAAAGCCAAACACGACGGCACCGACGATCAATAGTCCAAGCACGGCAAAACCACCCAGGCGGGCGACCGGGCTGGCTTTGACCGCCGCCCAGCCCTTTGGCTTGGGCTTTTCGTGGGCCAGCAGCAGCTTTTCCTCCCAGGCCCGCGGCCGATTGACCGGGAAAGGCTGAATGGTTTCGTCCGGGGGCAGTCCGCCGTGCAGGATCAAGCCGCGCTTGGCGGCCGCGTTCTCGGGGTCGAGCTTGAACGCCGCCTGGAGGCAATAGACCCGCTCCTTCACGCTATCCACCGTGGAGCTCATCCAGACCCAGTAGGTTGCATTATTTTGATCGTTCTTGAGCAATTCCGTGAGTAATTCACGGGCACGCGTCTTATTCCCCGCCCGCAAGGCCTCTACTGCTTCCTGGAATACTGCATCGTTGTCAGCCATATACTAATTTTACCCTACTCGTGAAATTCCTCCACTTGGTATATGAGTACCTCGAAATGATCCCTGCGCCAGGCATCGGAGCTGACGCCCATTTTGTAGCAGAGATTGCCCAGGAACTCGGCCGGGTCGGGGATTTTCTCCCAGACCTGCGGGAGGAAGGTTGCCCGGCGAAATCCATCCCGCAGGATGACTCCATCGATATGCGGGCGCAGTCTGGTCAGCAAATCAGTCGCATCCTTATACTCCAGCGGGACCGGGCGCGTCAGCCGCGAGACCTCGATCTCGATCCGGCCTACTTCCTCCGGCTGCAACGGAGGAAAGCGCGGGTCCTGGAGCGCGGCGGCGACGGCATGCTCGCGCACATCCTCGGCCAGCGGCTGATAGGGTTCCAGTGAGCCGATGCAGCCGCGCAGCTGCCCATGCTCGGTCAATGTAATGAAGGACGAGCCTTCTTCAAGCAGGTTCGGAGACAACGCGGCGCGGTCCAGGGGCGGCAATTTTTCACCTCGGACGCCGCGTTCCATTGCCTCGCGTGCCAGACGGAGCAAAATCTTTTGTTCTGCGATAGTCAGTTTTTCCTGCATGGTGCCGCCCCTTTCTACGATGTCTGAAAACGAGTCTGTCACGATGCTTACCCGGCGGAAGCAAAGACACGAAACGGCCTGCCTCACAGCCGGAGTTATTTTGTCAATTTCCAATATACCCGATTGTGATACACCAAAGGCTGGCCTTGGACCTCTCCCTGGGCCGCGATGACCTCCGCCACAAACAGCGTATTCTCTCCGACCGGGATCGAATTGACGACGCGGCAGTCGAAATAAGCCAGCCCGTTTGTGAAAATGGGCGCCTCCAGGGACAGCCGCCCGGTCGTCACACCCTCGAACCGGTCCGGGATGTTCGGCAGCTTGCCGGCAAAGCGCTCGGAGAGCTCGGTCTGCTCCGCAGCCAGAATCGTTACTGCGAAAATGCCGGATTTTACAACCAGGTCATGGGTATGGGTTAGTTGTTTGAGCGTAACTGCGACCAGCGGGGGTTCCAGGGAAATCGAGGTAAATGAATTAACGGTCATGCCGTATTGCCGGCCTTCATGGGCTGAAGTAAGGATCGCCACTCCGGTCGTCCAGGCGCGCATGGCATGGCGAAGTCTTTCCGGGTCAAGGGTCATATCAGTTCATCTCCACATCGAGGTCATCATAACGAGGAGACATACGTGCGTCAAGTCAAAAATCAGAATAAAGCCTTCAAAGCCGTTAGCTGTCCCGGCGGAGACGGGCCGGCCCTGAACACGGATTTGTAACCCATCCGCCCCGTTTTCTCCCTTGCACGTTCGTGCCTTCAAAGGTACCATCTGGTTGAGCAATATGGAAACCACCTCTCCGCGCCCATCCGCTCCGGCGGGCTCTTCGAGGAGGCGCCGCGCAAATCCCTTCCGCGCTGCCCAGACTGTCCTCGGCTTTGCCATTCTGCTGGCGACCCTTTTCACGGCCCTGCCCTCGCGTGGACTGATCACGGCCAACCTTTATGAACGCCTGAGCATCATCCTCACTCCGCGCAGTGAGGAAAGCCAGTCGCTGGTATCCCAGCCGCAGCAGCGGATCGGCATCGTGGCGGGGCATTCCGGCAACGACGTCGGCGCGGTCTGCCTGGATGGCATCGGCAACGTGACCCTCACCGAGGCCGACGTGAATCTCAGGATCGCGGCCATGGTTCAGGAACAGCTTACCCAGAAAGGCTATCAGGTGGACCTGCTGCGGGAATACGACACCCGCCTGAACGGCTACCGGGCGCTGGCCATCGTTTCCATTCATAACGATTCCTGTGAATATGTCAACGATCAGGCCACCGGTTTCAAGGTGGCCGCGGCCCTGAACACGAACGACGTCAACCGCGCCAATCGTCTGACCGCCTGCCTGGTGGATCGCTACAAGCGCATCACCGAGATGAACTTCCATGCCGGAAGCATCACCCCCGACATGCGCGAATATCATTCCTTCCGTGAGATCGACCCAAGCACCGTGGCGGCGATCATCGAGACGGGCTTCCTCAACCTCGACCGCGAAATCCTTACCAAACAAACCGACCGGATTGCCAAGGGGGTGGTGGACGGTATTCTCTGTTTTGCCAATAACGAGAGCATCGCACCGACTCCCATTTCCAACCAGACGCCATGAATGCTCTTTTCTCAAACGGACGCATCCGTTTCCTTTCCGGCCTTCTCTTGATCCTGTTATTCCTCGGCGCGGGACTCAGCCTCTTCTTTTTCGCGGCCTCCCCGGCCAGCGCCTCGATCTCCATCTTTGGTCCAACCCCGACGGCCACGCCGGAACACTTGTGGGCCTATATGAACATTCCCAAGCCGACCGGGACGCTCGTGCCGGTCATTCTTCCAACCGATACGCCGCTCCCGGCCGTCACAGAGACGCCCGGTACGATGATTATGGAATTCGTCGAAGATACGCCTGTCCCGGCCCGCCCGGAGCCGATCGACCAGCCTGTGCCTTCCTACGGCGGATCGAAATACATCCTCGTCGATATTTCAGAACAGCATATGTACGTATATGAAGGGGATGCCCTCGCTTATAGTTTTGTGGCCTCCACCGGCATGAACAATGCCACGCGCATTGGCATATTTGCCGTGCAGAGTAAGATCCCCAATGCCTACGGCGCCACCTGGAACATCTGGATGCCAAGCTGGCTGGGCATCTACTGGTCCGGCGGCCTGGAAAATGGGATCCACGCGCTGCCCATCCTGCCAAACGGCGCGACCTTGTGGGAAGGGTTCCTGGGCAGGCCGGTTTCCTACGGATGCGTAGTTTTGGGCACATATGAAGCCCAGGTGTTGTATGATTGGGCAGAAATGGGTACGCCGGTCGAAATTCAATGGTAGTTTGCCCGCAGTCGATCATTTTTTTGTACGTCGGTTGTCTTCATTAAAGGTTATCTTATGAATCGTCAATTCCTTGAAGCCCGCGAGTTCGTTGCCAAAGCACGCGAAGCCCTGCGCCGCGGTGACTATCCGTCCGCGCGGCAGCTGGGGGAGCAGGCCGCCCTGCACGCCCCGCAGCTGGAGGATGCCTGGCTGGTACTGGCCGCCTCCGACCCGGATCCGCGCGAGGCGCTGGCGTACGCGCAAAAAGCACTGCAGCTCAACCCGCAGAGCGCGCGGGCCCGTCAGGGTGTGGAATGGGCCTCGGGCCGCTTGAAGCAGGCCCAGGCTGGGAGCGCACGCGCTCCCGTGGCCCCGAAGATCGTGCCCAACCAGGTCGATGCAGTCGTCAGTATCCCAAAGCACACCTATCAAACCGCGGTCGAGCTCCCGCAATTGCAATCAAAGGGAAGGAACTGGCTCGTCCCGCTGCTGCTGGGCAGTGCCGCTTTCATGTTTGTTGGCTTTCTGGCCTTCCTGGCATTGACCAGTCCCGCGGTTGCCTCCATCGTGCAAAATGTCAGCGCACCGGTAGCGACCCAGGAAAACCTCTGGGCGCCGGTGGAGATCGCCAAGCCGGGCGTTAGGCCTATCGACAGGAGCGCCCTCGAGCCGCCGGCGGCCGACCCGCCCGATTCATCTTCGGCGCGCGGCCCGCAGCGTCTCGATCCGGCCCCCGCGGACGCGCCGACCCCGACACCTTCCCTCGCCGATGCCGCGACCGAGGCACCTGTCGCCTCCCCGACACCTGCAATCACCGAGACGCCCGGTGCAATGGTCGTCGAAATCGTCGCCGACACTCCCATCAGCGAATCCTCCTCCAATGAGCAGTATGCCAGCAGCGGCAACGGCGCGCGCTGGATCGACGTCGACCTCACGAATCAGCGCGTCTATGCCTACGAAGGCGATGTGGTTGTAAATTCGTTCGTCGTTTCAACCGGCACGTGGCTGACCCCCACCGTTACCGGCAAGTACAAAATCTACGTAAAGATCCGCTCCGGAAGCATGCATGGTCCCGGTTATTTCCTGCCCGACGTTCCCTACATCATGTATTTTCATAAAGGTTATGGATTGCACGGCACGTACTGGCACAACAATTTCGGAACGCCGATGAGTCACGGCTGTGTCAACCTGCGGACCGATGAGGCCGGCTGGCTGTATAACTGGGCCTCGGTCGGCACGGTGGTCAACGTGCACTATTAATTGAAAGAAGGGGCGACCCGTCAGGATGTTGCGATTGTGCATGCGTTTGACTTCGATACCAAGGGAACATCTCGATGTGCCTGGCGGGTCGCCCCTACCTTTTTTGAAGCATGAGCAAGCCCGTTCTTTCCCGACGTGATTTTCTCAAATTAAGCGGCTGCGGCTTAATGGGGATATTTTTGCCTGATCTCGCAGTGGGCTTTCCCCTCCAGGATGACTTCGACAACCTGCAAGGCCGCATCATCGACCGTACCGTCTGGTCGTATCAGGAGCCTAATCCCAAGTCGAAGCGCGCCAAACTATACTGGCGCGACCTGGTCGTGCCCATCACCAACACCACGATCGGCGACGATGAAGCTGCCCACAACCGCGTCTGGTACGAGCTGGAAGATGGCGGTTATGCCTATTCGGGAAGCATCCAGCCGGTCCGCACGCTTCTCAATGAGGCTTACGCCATCCCCACGAAAGGCGCGCTTGGAGAGGTCAGCGTTCCGTTTACGGATGCCTATCTCGAAGCGGACCGCAATGCAGAGCTTGTCTATCGTTTGTACTATGAGACCGTCCATTGGATCACGAGTGCGGTCAAGGCTGCGGATGGAAGCACATGGTACAGCCTGCTGGACGACAAGTACGAGCAGTATTACTTTATCCCGGCCAGGCACATGCGGCTGATCCCGAACGAAGAACTGGCTCCCTTATCTCCAAATGTCCCACCCGAGCAGAAACGCCTCGAGGTTCGTCTCGACGATCAGCTGCTGCTGGCCTATGAGAATGGGCAGACCGTCTTCGCGACGCGCATCTCGACCGGCGGCAAACGCCTGAGCGGAAAATATACAACGCCGGATGGAAACTTCATCACCTATCACAAACGTCCCACACGACACATGGCTGCCGGGGATATTGCTTCGAGCGGCTTTGACCTGCCGGGTGTGCCCTGGGTATCCTACATTACCGAGGGCGGCATCTCCTTCCACGGCACCTACTGGCACAACGATTACGGCCGCCCGCGCAGTCACGGCTGCATCAACATGACCCCTCAGGCCGCCAAATGGCTCTACCGCTGGACCATGCCAACCGTCCCGCCGGAGAAGACTCTGGTGTATGGGCGGACCGGCACCAGGGTGGAAATCAAGATATAAATGCCGGCTCCCGGAGACTCCGGCTGGAACATTTCCGTGCAAATCGCAGTATAAGAAGAAAGTAATAAACTTTGCACACATGGCTTCTTTGCAGGTAAACTTATCCCATGCTCAACCCCCAAATCTCCCGGCGTGAATTTCTCAAGCTTGCCAAAGCCGGCATGCTCGCCTTCGCTCTGCGTGACCTGCGCCTCGACCGGGCCCTGGCAGGCACTGCCATCCAACAGGGCCGCATCACCTGGAGCGGCATCCCGCTTTACGACGGCCCCGCCTTTACCGCCAAGCAAATCCATCATTTCGGCGCGGATAAAGTGATCGAGATCGCCGCGCTCGTGGAAGGTGAAGAGGGCAATCCATTCAACAATACATGGTACCAGGTGGACAACGGGTATACGTACTCCGGCTGGATCCAGCCCGTCCAGACCAACTATCAGAAGCCGGTCTTCAACCTCCCCGAAAAGGGACAGGTTGGAGAGATCAGCGTCCCCTTCTGCGACACCAAGAAGGAACCCTGGACGTATGCGGAGCGCGGCTACCGCATCTTCTATGGCACCACTCACTGGGTGACCAAAGTGATCGTCCAGCGCGAGGAAAAAAGCATCTGGTATGAGATCTTCGACTTTCATCTCAAGAGATATTACTACGTCCCTGCCCATGACATGCGCCTGATCCCCGACGAGGAATTGAGCACGCTCTCGCCCGAGGTACCGGACGAGCAAAAGCACATCGTTGTCGATCTGAGCGTCCAGCTGGTGACCGCCTTCGAAGGGGAAAACCTCGTCTTTTCAGAGCGCTGCGCAAGCGGCGTGCGCGGCACCGACACGCCGAAAGGCGAGTTCCGTACCTATCATAAGGGTCCCTCGGTGCACATGACCAATGAGGGTGATGCCGTGGAGAACGAATCGGTTTATAGTCTGCCCGGTGTGCCGTGGTGTGCGTTCTTTACCGGGGCGGGCAATGCCTTCCATGGAACGTACTGGCACAACGACTATGGCCGTCCGCGCAGCCACGGCTGCGTGAACCTGCCGTCGGAGTCGGCCAAGTTCATCTATCGCTGGACCAAGCCGAACGTGCCGCCTGATTCGGATTACATCCACCTGCCAGGCGAAGGGACGAGAGTCCAGATCTTTTGATGTGCAGTGACGGCTGAAGCCGTCCATTCCTTGCGACTAAAGTCGCTACTACTTTTCGGAGGAGAACGCAATGAATCCCATCTTTCAGTTCCCGACCTACCTTCTCAAGCGTCAGGCCCTCGCGCTGACCGGCAAGTTCCGCTTTTACGATCCCTCCGGACGGCTGGTGCTGTTCAGCGAACAGAAAATGTTCAAGCTGCGCGAGGATATCCGTGTGTATTCGGATGAAAGCAAGTCCCAGGAGGTCCTGAGTATCAAGGCCCGCCAGATCCTGGATTTCTCGGCTGCCTACGATGTGGTGGACACGGCCTACAATCAAAAGGTCGGTGTACTGCGGCGTCGGGGTCTGCAGTCGCTTCTGCGCGATGAGTGGGAAGTGCTGGACGTCAACGATAACCCGATCGGAAAGCTGTTCGAAGACAGCGTCGGGCTGGCGCTCCTGCGCCGCTTCCTGCTCGGTTCATGGCTGCCCCAGAACTACGACCTGACCATGGGCGAGACACGGGTGGCTGACTTAAAGCAGAATTTCAATCTCTTCCGTTACGAGCTGAACCTGGATTTCAGCATGGATACCGCCCAGCGGCTTGACCGCCGCCTCGGCATTGCAGCCGGGCTTTTGCTCGCCACCGTGGAAGGGAAACAGAGCAGTTAACTATTCGCGCTCTGTTTCCACTGGGTCTCGATACGGTCGGGAAGGCGCCGACCTACTCGACCTGCAGTTCCACTCAGCGCGAGAAATCCTTATGCCTCGACAACCTCTCTTTACCGGCCTGGTCCTCGATGAGCTTGGCAAGCCTGCCGAAGCGGCTCTGGTGGGCGATGAGCCTTGCTATGTCGTGGACGACGCGGGCTTCCGCCGTCACATCCCCTCCGAACAGGTCGACAGGCAGGTCCTCAGCCACCTGGCCGACATGATGAAAGGCAGCGAGGACCTGCTCTCCGAACAGGCTGCCAAAATGCTGGGCCAGGAGGATGTGTTCAGCAAGGCCGCCATCCAGCAGCAGTTGAAGAACATCGATAAACAGTTCGGCCAGCTTTTGCAGGTCGGATTGCCGGAGGACATGCGGGCCTACCTGGGGATGATGGGATTCAAGATCATCATCAACGTGCATGGAGAGGTCTTGAAAATCGAACAGCCGGGCGCGATCACCGACGAAGGGGAGTAGGGACGGGGTCATCCCGTCCGGAAAGGGGCGGGCCCACCCCGCCCGTACAACATGCAAAAGAATCTCCGCCGTCTGCCGCGCAA
>JBAVVF010000062.1:0-16314 GCA_049697155.1 Anaerolineales bacterium | reverse complement strand
CTGATCGCGGAAGCTGTGTAAATAGGGCAGATCGAAAAGCGCCAAGGGACGAATGGACATACTTAAATTATATGTCATCGCGAGACGAAAAGAGGTTTCAATCCAAAAGTCTAATGAAACTCCCACTTCTCGCGATGACATCCAATTAATCTGCTAATGAAAGGAAATACTAGTGAAAGCGTGTATCTTTCGTCAATTCGGGATGAAAGCTTGTGGCAAGCAAATGTCCCTGCTGGGCGGCGACGATTCTCCCATCCAGGACGGAGGCGAGCACCCGGGCATCCCCCCGCACCGACTCGATGATCGGGGCCCGGATGAAGACCGCATGGTAATCGTCCCTGGTCCCCGTGGCCTGCTTGACCTCCGGCACGTCCAGATCCGCCTCGAAGGAATCGACCTGGCGACCGAAGGCATTCCGCGCGACCTTGATGTCCATGAGTCCGAGCAGGGGCTGGTCGCGGCTGATGTCCTTCGAAAGGAAGATTGCGCCGGCGCAGGTCCCCCAAATCGCATGGCGCTGGCCGAATTCCTTCAAGGGTTCCATCAAACCGTAAGCAACCGCGAGCTTGCCGATCGTTGTCGATTCTCCGCCGGGGATGATCAAACCGTCCAGGCCCTTAAGATGTTCGGGCAGGCGCACTTCGGCCGTTTCCACGCCGAGGCGCTTTAGCATCGCCATATGTTCTGCAAAATCGCCCTGCAGGGCCAAGACACCTATTTTCATAGGATTCAGGTATACACGTAGACAGGTACGCACGTAAACATGGACATACAAAACTCATTTACGTGTTTACTTGTCTACGTCCTCACCAACCCCGTCCCGCGATCTTCTCGGCTTCGGGCATCTGTGAGATGTTGCGTCCCACCATCGGCTCGCCGAGGTCCTTGCTCACATCCGCGAGGATGGCGGCGTCCTGGTAGTGCGTCACGGCCTTGACGATCGCGGCCGCGCGCCGGGCCGGGTCACCGCTCTTGAAGATACCTGAGCCGACGAAGACGCCGTCGACGCCGAGCTGCATCATCAGGGCCGCGTCGGCCGGGGTGGCCACACCGCCCGCAGCGAAGTTGACGACCGGCATGCGTCCGAGTTCCTTCGTCTCTTTGACGATCTCGTACGGAGCGCCAATCTCCTTGCTATAGCTCATCAGCTCTGCATCATCCATCGTGGTCAAACGGCGGATCTCACCCAGCACCGTGCGGGCGTGCCGGACGGCTTCGACCACATCGCCGGTCCCTGCTTCACCCTTCGTGCGGATCATCGCGGCACCTTCCCCAACACGGCGCAGCGCTTCCCCGAGGTTTCGACAGCCGCAGACAAAGGGAACTTTGAAGTTGTGCTTCAAGATATGGTTCGCTTCATCGGCCGGCGTCAGAACTTCGGATTCATCGATGTAATCCACACCGATGGCTTCGAGGATCTGCGCTTCGACAAAATGTCCGATGCGGCATTTCGCCATTACGGGAATGGTGACCGAGTCCATGATCTTCATAATCAGCCCCGGGTCAGACATGCGCGCCACGCCGCCGTCCGCCCGAATGTCGGCCGGGACGCGCTCGAGCGCCATCACCGCGCAGGCGCCGGCGTCTTCAGCGATCCTGGCATGTTCCGGCGTGACCACATCCATGATGACGCCGCCTTTAAGCATTTGGGCCAGTCCTTTTTTGACTGCAAAAGTACCAGTTTGTCCTTCCATATGAATTCTCCTGATTGTAATTGGCTGAAGATTTTACCACGCCGCCATTTCACCAAACCAAGATGCGGCGCAATAGACATGGTTCATGCTTTTTTCGTTCCTACCTGATTCTAGGAGAAAGGCGGCATATGTTAAGAGCCAATGTTCAGCAATCAGAAACAGTCCAATTCAATGGATTTACAAAATTAAAGGACAATTGGCTCTATTTCAATGATTGAAATGGGGATATATTTACCATACCGATATCTCTGGAGGTGCAAAATGCGCATCCCGCTCGACCGCCAAAGTGCAGTTCCCCTTTACCAGCAGATCAAAACCTACTTGCGGCAGGGGATTCTATCCGGAAGCCTGGCCGCCGACACTCGTCTACCAGCCAGCCGCCAGCTTGCGCAGGATCTGGGCGTGAATCGCATCACGGTCGAAAACGCGTACGCCGAGCTGGAGTCCGAGGGATTGGTCTTTTCCAAGCTGGGCAGCGGCACATACGTTCTGTCTCCCGATCCGCTTCCGGCACTTCCCAAAAACAGTCTCGAGGCTCCCTGGCCGCTCTGGCAGCAAACGATTCAAGACAGGACCCTGAGAAGCAACCTGCCGGATGAGGCGAAGGCAGTCCGGCCCGTGGATTTGATCAGCTTCGCCAGCGGGATCGGGGATGCCAATTTGTTCCCGGCGGAGGACTTTCGGAAAGTGCTTCAGACTGTCATGCGGCGCGATGGGATTGCCGCGCTGGATTATGGGGAGCGCAATGGACACGCCCCGCTGCGCGAGAGCATCTCTCACATTTTGGCCAGCCAGGGAATACAAATACGACCGGAGCATATCCTGATCACGGCCGGTTCACAGCAGGCCTTGTCCCTGGTGGCACAGCTCCTGCTCAAACCCGGCGATGTCATCCTGGTGGAAAGCCCCACGTACTCCGGCGCCCTGGATTTGTTTGCGGCTCTTGACTTCAAAGTGGTTGGCATTCCGGTCGACGGGCAGGGCATGCAGGTCGATGGGCTGGAAAAACTGCTCCAGCAGCACCATCCCAAGTTGATTTACACCATTCCAAATTTTCACAACCCGACCGGCACCTGCCTGAACGGTCCGCGCCGCCGCCAGCTGCTGGTTCTGGCAGACCGTTACAACGTTCCGATCCTGGAGGACGATTTCGTTGGGGATCTGCGCTACGAGGGGCGCACGCAGCCGGCTCTCAAAGCACTCGACCCGGGCGGGCGCGTCATCTATGTCAGCACATTTTCGAAGATGCTGATGCCCGGTTTGCGTGTCGGCTTCCTGGCAGCCGAAGGGCCGATCTATGAGTGCCTGGTAAATTTCAAGCATGTCAGCGACCTGGCAGCCTCGACGCTGGTCCAGCGGGCCCTGGAAGCTTATGTGACTGTCGGACGGTATCAGTCTCACCTGCGCCGTTCCTGCCAGATTTTCCGCAGGCGCCGCGACGCCATGGTGGCCGCGATCCGGCGGTACCTGCCGGCCAGGGCTCATTTCGATCTGCCACAGGGAGGGTTGTTCGTCTGGTTGCAGTTGCCCGAAAATCTGGACTCGGGAAGATTGCGCCCATTGGCCTGGGAGGAGGGAGTGGATTTTGCGCCGGGCCACGGATTCTTTCCGGACGCAATGAGCGGCAGAAACTGGCTGCGCCTTAATTTCGTTACCCACAAACCAGAGCAGATCAATGAAGGCATCAAAAGGCTGGGGAAAGCTCTCAAGCGTTTGAGCGCAACTCATAACTAACTGTCGCACTGGTAACCGCATCTTGAAGGGGGCTTGACAAAATCTTCATTCGGGATACAATTGTTACAATGATACAATTAGTACAATCATACAAAGATACAGTCTATGCCGAATAAGAAACTCATGCTCCAAATCGATTTTCGCTCGGGACTGCCGATCTATACCCAGATCGTAAATCAAGTACAGACCCAAGTGGTGGGCGGACTACTCAAACCAGGGGATCAACTGCCCACGGTGCGTGCACTTGCAGAGGAATTACGCGTCAATTTCAACACGGTGGCAAGAGCATACCGGATACTGGATGAAGCGCGGATTATTTCAACGCAGCAAGGAAGAGGAACTTATATTACCGAGATTCCGCCGCCGAAAGTAACCCAAAGGTTGCGGAAAGAAGCATTGCAGGAGTTAACCCAGAGATATATCAGCGAAGCCATGCGATTGGAATTCTCAAAGGATGAAATCGGCGGAATGATTAGGGAACAACTCAAGGATTGGAAAGCCAGCGCTGAGGCAAGTCAAAACGAATGAACTTGAATGTGAGTGAATGAAAACAAGGAGACTGTCAAAATGGAATCGAAATTTACCAAGAATATTACCCAAAAGAAACAAGGAAAAGATGACCAGCACATCTCCGGTGTCGCTGGAACGATCTTTGGCATTCTTACAGCTCTCACCGTGCTTGGAGCTGTATGGATGGATGGCCGTGTTGCAGATATATGGATCGGTTCATTCGTCGTCGGGATGATGATTTTAGCCACGTATATCCTGTATGCGCTCAAGGTTGCATCCCAGTGGGAAAAGGCAGTGATCCTGCGCCTCGGCAAGTTTCATGGCTTGCGCGGTCCGGGTGTGTTTTGGATGATCCCGATCGTGGATTCGATCCCATCCTGGATCGACCATCGTGTGATGGTGACCCCATTCTCTGCCGAAAAAACCCTGACCAAGGATACGGTACCTGTCGATGTCGATGCGGTTCTGTTTTGGGTTGTCTGGGACGCAGAAAAAGCTGCACTCGAAGTCAAGGATTATCAGACTGCAATTGCCTGGGCAGCCCAAACCGCGCTGCGCGACATCATCGGGCGGATGATGCTGGCAGATATTCTCATCGGGCGCTCCGCGATTGACGAGGAACTGCAGCACATTATCGACGAACGCACGACACCCTGGGGCGTGACCGTAAATTCGGTCGAGATTCGCGATATTGTCATCCCGCAGGAACTGGAGGATGCGATGTCCCGTCAGGCGCAGGCAGAACGCGAGCGCCAGGCTCGTGTAATCCTCGGCGAGTCAGAGAAGCAGATCGCCGCCTCGTTTGCAGAGGCATCCCAGGCTTACATAAATAATCCCACCGCATTGCACCTGCGCGCCATGAACATGTTGTTCGAAGGCTTGAAGGAAAAAGGCGCCTTGGTCATCGTCCCGAGCTCGGCAGTGGACACGATGAACCTGGGCGCGATGAGCGGGATTGTGTCCATCGCGCAGAACAACCTGCCGAAAGAAGATAAGTAATACCGTTGGTTGAGGCACTAGCCTCAAGACCAGCGATACAGAAAAGGAAAAAAGAATGTCTACTCGTACTACAACGATCATCGTTTTGCTTATGCTGCTCGCAGCTACACTGGCAGGGCTGCTACTCTGGAACCGCCTGCCCGATCAAATGGCGTCCCACTGGAATGTCAACGATCAGGTGGACGGTTACACGTCCAAATTCTGGGGCGTGTTCTTGCTGCCGCTCATCACACTGGCCATGCTGGTCCTGTTCCTCGTCGTTCCATCCATTGACCCCTTGAAGGCAAACATCGCGCAATTCCGGGAGGCATTCAACCTGTTCATTGTGCTGATCGTCGCTTTCATGCTTTACATCTACGGTTTGTCACTCGCCTGGAACCTCGGCTACACAGATTTTGAGATGAGCCGAGCCATGCTGCCGGCCATGGGATTGCTCTTCATCTTTGTCGGCTTTATGCTGCGCAAGGCCAGACGCAACTTCTTCATCGGCATCCGCACCCCATGGACGCTCTCCAGCGATACGGTCTGGAACGAGACCCATCGGATTGGCGCAGTCCTGTTCATGATCTCAGGTGGGCTGGCCTTCCTCGGCGGGTTCTTCGGTGGAACGACAGCCTTCTGGCTGCTGTTTATTCCCATCATTGGATCAACAGTCTTTCTCCTCGTTTACTCGTATGTGTTGTATCGGCGAGAGACAAAAGCTTGAGAGAAAACACGGGAGCAAAATCTGCTCCCGTGTTTCACGTGAAACGGAGACACAATGAAAACACTGATTAACTGGAAGGTCTTCCTCATCTTGTGGCTTGCATCCATCTTTGCGGTGATCGCCGTTCTGCCCTATTCGTTCGCGCTTCAGAGCGACACTTTGCAACGTCTGAACCTGGTGATTTCGCCGCCTATGCTGATTGCGATTGTGCTTCAGAGCTCAATCATGTTTGCAATTGTAATCTTTGCCGGGATGTTCTTTGCCAGCCGCACCGGACTTGGCACGCCGATTCTGGATGCAGCGACGCGCGGCGAACGTGTCGCTGACAGAGTTCGCGCCATCCTGCCATTGAGCATCAGCCTCGGTGTGATCGGCACGCTGGTCATTCTGGCTCTGGAGATCTTTTACTTCCAGCCAGCCATGTTGAAGGAACTCGGTGAGACAACAAATGCGCTCAACCTCCAGACATCTCAACCGGCTGCATGGAAGGGATTCCTTGCTTCATTCTATGGCGGCATTGCGGAAGAGGTTCTGCTGCGTCTTTTTGTCATGTCCTTCTTTGTCTGGCTTGGAAGTTTCATAAGCAGAACTTCAGAAGGAAAACCCACTGCGGCAGTGATCTGGACGGCAAACATCCTTGCAGCAGCTTTGTTTGGGCTGGGACACCTGCCAGCTCTGGTGCCTCTTGTTCCGATTACGCCACTTGTCATAGCTCGCGCAGTCGTCCTGAATGGAGTGCTCGGCGTTGTCTTCGGCTGGCTCTATTGGAAGCGCGGTCTTGAAGCTGCAATGGTCTCACACTTCTCAGCAGATATTATCCTGCATGTATTGCTTGCTTTATAGGAGTCAAAATGGCAGAAGAAGTCAAACAATGGGAATATCGGGTTCAAACGATTGGCAGTCTCTTTGGCACCAAGGATGAACACATACAAGCAACCCTGGACGACTGGGGGCTGGAGGGCTGGGAAGCAATCAATGTATTTACGCCAGAGGGAAGCGGCAAGATCACCATGGTAGCCAAGCGTCCCTTGACGGAGCGCGCCCGCCGCTCGAGATCCATACCGTAGGTCACTTGAACGCTGTCCCCGGTCAATATCGAAAACAGCCGCGAGCAGAAAGAGCATGATGGATATCCGCCCAATCGTGTATGGGCGGATATGTTCTTTGAATAAATAGAACAAATGTTCTATTTTATAGAAGGTAAAATGCATGGTATGCATAACAAACTTCTCGCCATCATTATTATTACTTCAATTGTTATCGGCGCATGCACATTGAAGCGCGGACATCAATGGGGAGATGATTTCGCCTGGTATATTTTGCAGGCCAAAAGCATCCTGAATGGAACGACCGACGAATTCATCGAGCAAAGCGCCTTTACAAATTATCAATCGACCACCCACCTGGGACCCTTGGCGTATCCGTGGGGATACTCGTTGATCCTGACTCCAGTGTACGCGGTCAAAGGACTCAGCCCACTTGCGCTCAAAGTACCCGGACTGTTCTTTTACGCCGGCTTCCTGGCCTGCCTGTATCTACTGGCAAGAAAGCGTCTGACGCGGACCGAAAGCCTGCTGCTCACATCGCTGTTTGCCTTTAATCCGCTGCTAATTGACTTCCTCGACCAGATCCTCTCTGATATTCCTTTCCTCTTCTTTTCAACTCTCTCGCTGCTGCTCATGATAGGGGAAGGCAGGCGCAGCACTCTCCAAAATGCACTTCTCGGTGCATTGATATTCTTCACGACTTTTTTGCGAGTGACCGGTGTTTTATTGTTGGGCAGTCTTTTGGCCATCGAATTCTTCCGACTATTGAATCATCGCAGGGATCGTGCAGCAGCAACCGCAATCATTAAAGATTCCTTTCTAATTTGCTCGGTATTCATACTCTTATGGATTGCCAATACAGCACTGTTTCCAGGAGGAGACGAATCCTACGTTTCCCAATTTGCAGGGCTGAGCGTTCAGACAGTCACAAGCGCTCTGGCTGCCTACTTCAATTCATTCAGCCTGTTCCTGGGAACAGCCGGCGGCTGGAGATATCTATATTATTTTCTGATCGTCTTTTTTCTGGTGGGTGCCTGGACCGGTCCATCCAGGGAAAAAGTCCTGCTCCTGTTTTTCGTTCTCTGGATAATTGTTCACATTACGTATCCCTATGTACAGTTACCACGTTATATCTTCCCGCTTTTACCTATTTTTATCTACTTCGCATTTCAGGGCATGAAGGTGGCAATTCATAAACTGCCGGGGGCATATCACCGAGCAGGTCAGGTAGCTTTTTACGGTTTCTGGTTCCTGATCGCTGGCAGCTTTTTATTTACTTCCAGCGCGCACGCTTACAACAATTTGCAGAACAATCGCGAAATCAATGGACCTTTCGATCCCTACAGCATTGAAGTATATACCTATATAAAGGAAGAGACCCCACCGGACAGTGTGGTCATCTTTTTCAAGCCCCGCGTTATGGTAATGATGACCGAACACCCCACCATCATGAGCACCGAATGTGACCGCATGCTCAAAGGCGATTATCTTGTTTTGAGCAGGAAGGTCGGGGAAAATCAGCAGATCACCCCGGAAAATATCGACAGCTGCAACCTGCCTTTGAAACGAGTCCTTAGAAACAACAGATTCATTGTCTATGAGATACAAAAATAGTGCTTGTATCTCCCCGTAAAAATCTGTACACTGTACATATGACTACCAGCCAGCTGCGCGATCTCGAGAACCAGCCCCACCAACTCAAACGGCTGGTTGAATTGAGCGTCATCCTCAATTCAACCCTCGACCTGGATGCCCTGCTCCAACTGATCACTGCCACCGCCACCGAGCTCCTGGACTGTGAAGCCGCCTCGATCCTGCTTTACGATGAGAAGAAGCTGCGTCTCTACTTCGCCGCGGCCACCGGCTCGGATCCTGCCCAACTGGCGGAGATTCCCGTGCCGATCGAGAACAGCCTGGCCGGGACAATCTTCCGCACCAACCAGCACATCATCCTGAACCACGCGGATCAGGACCCGCGGCACTACTCCCTCGTATCGGACCATGTCCGGTTCAAAGTGAAGGCTCTGCTCGGCGTTCCCATGCCCATTAAAGATAGGACGGTAGGCGTCCTGGAAGCCGTCAACAAGCACAAAGGTGTGTTTGACGAGCATGATGCTGCTCTGCTCTCCGTTACCGCAGCACATGCTGCCATTGCAATCCATAATGCCCGGCTGCTGCACACTACCCGGCAAGCCCTCCGCAGAGTTAAGGAGGCTAATCAGCTCAAGAGCAACTTCCTGACCCTGGCTTCACACGAGCTTCGAACTCCACTTGGCATCATCATGGGTTATTCGACCTTCCTCAAAGAAGCCGCCCAGGGCGAGCTATCCGAGCATGCCAGCGAGGTGCTGACCGCCGCGCGGCAAATGCGCTCCATTCTGGATGAGATGAACAACCTGACAGTGCTGCAGGCGGACGAGATGATCCTCAAGCCCCAAAAGGCTGCCATGCAGGACGTTCTGGTCTACGCCTGTGAAGGGATCAATGAGATCGCTTCCACACGCAGGCAAAAAATAGAATATGCTTTTCCGGAAGAGCCTTTCATGGTCAATGTGGATATCGATAAGACTGCCCTGGCTTTCGGCAATGTTCTGGGCAATGCCATTCGCTTCTCGCCCGAAGGGAGCGACATCATCGTCGGTGTGAGGCAGGATGGCAGCCAGGTCATGTCATGGGTACAGGATCAGGGCCTCGGTATCCCCGCTGACCAGCTGCAAAAGATATTCGAAGAGTTCTATCAAATCGAACCGCCCAACACGCGGCACTACGGCGGGCTGGGCATCGGGCTCACCATCGCAAAGGGACTGATCGAAGCCCAGGGTGGAACGATCTGGGCGGAGTCCAAAGGGCTCGGCTGCGGCTCGACCTTCAAAGTGCTATTACCAATGGAATAGAGTGGACCCCACCTATTAAATCAAAAGCGCCTTGTCTCGCCGATGGGCGGACAGGCGCTTCTTGACTAGCAGACGAACGACTAGCAGACTATTCGACTAACCCAGGTGCATCGGCATGATCACATGCAGGAACTGATCATCGCCCACCGGCTTGACCACGCCCGGCGCGTTCGGCGCGGACGTCTCCAGGGCCACGTTCGGAGTGCGGATGACTTCCAGGGCTTCGCGCAGGAATTTGACGTTGAACGCGATCAGCAGGCCGCCGCCATCGACCGTGGCTTCCACGATCGTTTCATTCTTACCGGTCTCTTCCGAAGTGGCGGAAATCTCCACCTCGCTGGGCTGCATCTCACCCTGTGAACTTTTGATGTTGAAGCGCGCGACGTTCGAACCTTCGCGCGCGAAGATCTCGGCCTGCTTGCAGGCTTTCAACAGGGACGAGGTCGAAACCAGCGTCCGGGATTTATAGGAACGCGGAATGATCTGCTGAAAATCGGGGAACGTTCCATCGATCAGCTGCGAGACGACTTCCACGTCTTTGACACGGAAGACCACCTGGCCACGACCCTTGGGCAGGACCATGTAGATCGGTTCCTCCCCGTCGGTTGCAACCCGGGCCAGCTCCTTCAGGGCTTGGGCCGGAACGATCGCAGAAACAGGAACAGCTGTCGGCGTGGAAAGGACCGCCTTGCGGACGGAGAGTCTGAACCCATCGGCCGCGGCCATGGTCAGCTTATCCTTATCCACCTGCATCAGGACACCCATTAGCACCGGACGGGCCTCGTCGGACGAAGCCGCGAAGGCCACCTGATGGATCATCTCGCGGAAATCCCCGACGTTGATCTGCACCGCGCCGTCGAAATCCGGCACCGGCATGGGCGGGAATTCCTGCGCGTCGATGCACTTGATATCGTTGGTGGAGGTTCCGCCGCGCACGTTCAACGTCTGGGTCGACGGATCAAGTTTCAACAATACCTGGTCGCCCGGCAGTGTGCCCACCAGGTCCGAGAACGTGCGAGCCGGGACGGTGGTGGAACCTTCCTCTTCGATGCGGGCGGGGATCCAGCATGTAATGCCCATCTCGAGGTTCGTCGCCGAGAGCCGCAGACGGCCCTCGTCGGATGCGATCAACACGTTGGCCAGCACAGGCAATGTACTGCGCGGCGAAACCGCTTTTGAAACGACCCCCAGACCACGGGCCAGATTTTCCTGAAGGACAGTTACTTTCATATCGCATCTCCTCGGCAATGTACGTAGGTGCAATCCAATTTTACATCAATAAAAGGCTACAGTCACGTGACATCCTGCTTTCGAGGTTAGAGCATTCCTCCCAGGACAAGCCTTATCCCCAGCGACAACAGCATGATCAGCAGTAGAAAGCCAAAGAATCCGGCAAAAAGGTAGACAATGATCATCCACGGCGAGCCTCCCTTTTTCGGCCTGCGGATTTCCTGGCCCTCCGCCAGCTGCTGCACGGACTGGGCTGCCTGCACCGGGTCGTCTGTCCAGACGATGCCTTTCGCTTCGTTCTGGACCACGATCCGGCGCCCGTCAAACGCGCGGATCCACGCCGGCGCGTCCATCGCCAGACCGCCATCCAGCAGGATGGCATGGAATTTGCCTTCCGGTTTCACATCCGGGCTGGCAACGGTTACCTGAATCTTTGATCCGGATTTCATCAGCGCGGCTTTGACCGCTTCGACAAAGCCATCGCCCGAATCGACGATCAACACTGAATATTGACTTTGCTTTTCAGCCAGCGCATCGGCAGTGGAGGTTCCGTCCTGGCGCAGGACCTTCAAGTGGTACAGCAACAGGACGGCAAATAGGAAGAGCAGCTGCAGGGTATTCAATAGATCGTTTACAAAATTGCTCCCGGTCTCGCCCGTCAAAACGACCCGGATGAGCTGATAGACCAATCCGACTGCAGTGGCCATGCCGCCAATGACGGATCCAAACAGGACCAGGTAAAGATACGCTTTCCGAATGAGCGAGCGCCGGGCATGATCGCCCATTTCCCCCTGAGCCAGAGCCTGGGACTGCATCGGCCGCCACATCACCAGCCAGAGCGGCAGGCCGACGATCAACGAAGAAATGGAACTGGCCAGGCTGCCGCGCCTGGACTCGGTCATCAGGATGCCTGAGCCTGTGACCATGTCGATGATGAAGGAGAACAGCGTGGCAACTCCTATGAACGCCACCACCAGCCCAATCAGCGCCAGAATATAGTTGTAGAGCCGCTTCATCCCGGCCTGACGGACCTCATCCCCAACCGCTGCGATGTGACGGTTCAACCAGTGGCCATAATATGCCCAGACCAGTCCGAGCGGCACGCCGATCGAAATCGGCCCGCCGATCTGCTGGATAAAATACTGGAATGTCCAGTCCGCGCCGAGCAGCCACGTCACGCTGGAGTTCACCACCATGGCAGCCGTCGTGATGACAGTGATGACTCCACCCAGGGCAAGGAGGTAGAGGATGCCGAGGCGAAGCATCGATCCCAGTTCGGCGGAATCAGCCAGAGAGTCCTGGATGATACGCCACGCATAGACCCAGATCGGCGTTCCAACGAGGAGCAGTGCCACCCCGTTGACTGCAACCTCGTGTCGCAGTGCGCCCAAAACATCGCCGGGGATGTAAAAGAGGAAGCGGAGTATTTGCTGCGCGCCGAAGACGGTCATCAGCAGGCCATAGAGCATCCAGATGTAGCGATACAGGCGGCGGACTTCCGTGAAATTTTCCCTGTCAGGCAGGGTCGCCCATTCATTGCGCAAAACATTCCAAAAGTAGGCTGCAACGATGACGTTCATCCCGATGGCGATCAGGTTATCGGCCAGGGTTTGGTTTCTGAAGGCGCTGAAGGCGCGTACCACTCCCAGCCCGGCAGCCTGGATCAAGGCCCGGTCGATGAACGACAGCAGGTTTTGCACGACCGGGATCAGTGTGGCCAGCAAAATTGCATAGAAAAAGACCGCGCGCAGAGTGGCGGTCTGCTCCTCGTCATCGCGGGCGGCCGCGCGCTGCATCCACAGCCAGTGGAACAGAAAGATCGGCACGCCAACGAGGATCAATGCCAGGGCCTGCGCCAGGGCATCCGCGCCACCCGATATGGTGTCGTCCACGATCGAACGCAACAGGCCGACCAGTCCCCACAACACAACTTCGATACTGATAAAAGCAACCAGATAAAAATACAAGCGGCGAATGGATTTCATGATGTTATCCTTCCGTCATTGCGAGGAGTGGTGCCACGACAAAGCAATCTCCTGTAATAGAGATGAGATTGCTTCCTCACTTCGGCTGTTCCTGGTACCAGTTGTAATCCCAGAAATAATAACCCGGCATGGAAGACAACTTCCAGGCGCCGCCCTGCCTGACCAGGATGGCCCGCTGCACATCGCGATACCCCGTCGAGAACGGGTCGCCGGGATTGTAGATCAGCGAGACTTCGACGGAGGCAGTATCATTATTCACCCTGGATTCACCGACATCCACCGCGGAATTATTAGGATTGACCATCCCTTTGATAAATGCATCCCTGTCCTCTTCATACGTGGGCTTGTCCTCCAGATCGGCAAGATAACCATAAGCTTTCTGGTAATCGTCGTTCAGCACAGCCAGCACATAGTTGTGAACGATTCCCTCGGGCACGTCCTCTAAAACATATGCCTGGGTGTCCTTGCGGATAAAAAATACGGCCAGCGCGATCACCACCAGAACCGCAATACCGACCAGAATACCTGTGAGGAAACGATCCTGTTTCATAGAGCCTCCATAGGTTGTGCATTTCATTGTATAGGCATTGATGGCAAAAGGCAAGCAGGACAAAACTGGCAAATAAGCAAATTGGCAAGCTTGCTCATTTGCTGTTTTCCCTTTGGTATACTTGATTCACACCATATTAAGGAGCAAAACATGACTATTTCTGCCCCGCGTTGGGACCTTTCCAACGTTTACCCATCCCTCGAATCCAAAGAATTCAAAGCCGCCATCGACGACTACAAAAAGCAGGTCGCCGCGCTTGAGAGATTCTTCAGGAGCAAGCTTGACAAAGCCGACGCAAAGACAAAAGTCGCCGATCTGGCTGCCCTGGTCGGGAAGGCCATCGACCAGATCAACTCGATCCAGACGCTTTCAGCCACCATTGTCCCGTTCATTTACTCCTACGTCACCACCGATTCGCGCGACAAGGTTGCCAAGAAAGCCCTCTCCGAGTTCGAGCAGGCCAGCCTGCCCATGGACAAATTGATGACCCGCTTCAAGGCCTGGCTTGGCCGGACCGCGCCCAAGCTGGGTAAGATCGTCGAGCTGAACAAATCCGCCGCGGCGCACGCCTTCATGTTGAAGGAAGCCGCCGAGCAGAGCAGGTATCTGATGAGCGAGCCTGAGGAAGCCCTGGCTGCGGAACTATCCCTGAGCGGGGGCAACGCCTTCGGGAAACTGCAGGGCACGCTCACCTCGCAGCTTTCCGTGGACTTCGAGTTGGACGGCAAAACGGAGAAGCTGCCCATGCCCGCCCTGATCAACCTGCGTTCACATCCCGACGAAGCCACGCGCCGCCGCGCCTATGAGGCGGAGAACAAAGCCTGGGACGAAGTCAAGGAAACGCTGGCGGCCTGCCTGAACGGGGTCAAGGGCGAAGCGAACAGCCTCAACAAGAAGCGCGGCCGCAGGGACGCGATCCACTCCTCGCTGGAAGCCGCCCGCATGGACCGCAAGACTCTCGAAGCAATGCTCGCAGCCATGCAGGATTCCTTCCCGATGTTCCGCCGGTACTTCTATGCCAAGGCCAAGCGGATCGGCAAGGATAAGCTGGCCTGGTGGGATATCTTCGCCCCCCTCGGCAGGACGGACAAGGTCTATTCGTTCGAGGAAGCGCGCGACTTCATCCTCGAAAACTTCGGCAAATTCTCACCCGACCTGGCGGCGTTCGCCAAACGCGCCTTCGACAGCAACTGGATCGACGCCGAGCAGCGCGACGGCAAGCGCGGCGGCGCGTTCTGCATGGAAGTGCAGGGACCCAGGGAAAGCCGCATCCTCGCCAACTTCGACGGCTCCTTCGATCAGGTCAGCACGCTGGCGCATGAGCTCGGTCACGCTTTCCACAACGAATGTGCCTATCAGGCGGACAAGACCGTCCTGCAGCAGCTCACACCGATGACGCTGGCGGAGACCGCCTCGACGATGTGCGAGACGATCGTCACCGAAGCGGTGCTGGCCTCCACAAATGACCCGCAGGAGCGGCTGGGCGTGCTCGAAGCGCAGATCCAGAACGCCGGCCAGATCGTGGTGGACATCTATTCCCGCTACCTGTTCGAGAAGGAAGTCTTCGAGCGCCGTGACGAGGCTGAGCTCTCCGCCGACGATTTCTGCGACATCATGGAGCGCGCCCAGAAAGCCACCTACGGCGACGGACTCGACGAACGTTACCTGCAAAAGTTCATGTGGACGTGGAAACCTCACTATTATTCCCCCGGCTTGTCATTCTATAACTATCCGTATGCGTTCGGTCTGCTCTTTGCGACCGGCCTGTACGCCATCTACAAACAGCGCGGCGCGGAGTTCGTGGAAGACTACAAGAGGCTGCTGGCCTCCACCGGCGAGCAGACCGCCGCGAAGCTTGCCAAACGCTTCGGCATCGACATCACCCACCGCAAGTTCTGGGACGACAGCCTGGCCATCATCGGCCAGCGCATCGACCGCTACGCCGAACTCTAACATCGCCTGCGGGATGAAATTACAGGTAACATATGGCAGGAAAAATCCATTTCCTTTTCGTGATCCTCATCCTCTTTACAGCGGCCTGCGGTGCGGAGCCGACGGAAATCCCCGCGCCGGCCGCCACCCCGACGCCGGTCCGGCTGCCCCTCAGCGAGGCCGAGGTCCCGCGCGTAACGGTGGAGGAAGCCAAAGCCGCGCTCGACCGCGGCGAAGCCGTCATGATGGATGTGCGCAGTGCCGAGGCCTTCGCGGCCAGCCACGTGGCCGGCGCGCTCAACATCCAGCTGGGCGAGATCGAAACCAATCCAACAGGACTAAATCTCGATAAGAAGCAGTGGATCATCACGTACTGCACCTGACTCAACGAACACACCAGCGCCCGTGCGGCGTTTGTCCTTTTGCATAACGGCTATCCGCGTGCCGCGGCCCTGCTGGGCGGCTTTGTCTCCTGGATCGAAGCGGGTTACCCGGTCGAGCCGTAGGGCAGGATGGCATCCTGCCTACTTAAGGTAATACTATGTCCAACACACCTCTCGTCACCCCCTGGCCGGATCCTGCCGCCCCGACTCAATCCACGCTGCGGCAGCGCATGATCGACGAAGGATTGGATCCCTATTCGTGGTCGAACGGGCCGCACGACGTGTACTCCGCGCATTCGCATTCCTACAATAAAGTCATCTATGTCGTACAGGGAAGCATTACCTTTGGGCTGCCCGAGCTTGGCAAGGAGCTGACGCTGAAGGCAGGCGACCGGCTCGACCTGCCGGCCGGTGTGGTTCACGATGCGCACGTCGGCCCGCAGGGGGTGGTCTGCCTCGAGGCACACAAGGATTGATATACATACGCAGGGACACGGCGAAATGATTCGCGGACATCACCCGCAGGACCTCCGCCGTATCTCTACCCGTTACCCAACAAAAAGGACGCGCCCGTTATGGACGCGTCCATTGATTCTACCGGTCAGCGGCTTGTCGATTTAGAGCCAGCCGCGCAACTCCATGGCTTTCACC
>JBAVVF010000061.1:0-3515 GCA_049697155.1 Anaerolineales bacterium | reverse complement strand
GGAGGCCTGGCTGCGCTTCGATGTTCCCGCCGGTGCGAAGCTGAAGGATCTATGGTTTGTCTTCCTGCCTACGAGCGCGCAGGTCGGCGTTTCGCCGTCAGCGCCGAACTATCCGTATGCGGGGAATAAGCCGACGTTTGTATGGAAGTGTGGGTCATAAGAAAATCAAAAGGGGCGGATCATGATCCGCCCCTACTCACTATTGCTCGTCATTGCGAGTCTGCGAGAAGCAATCTCATATAGAGTACATGACATTGCTTCGCTCGTTGTCCCCGTAGGGGAATGACGGAATATTTTTAGACTCTCTCCCTCTTGAACTGTGTTTCATACAATTGAGCATATAACCCCTCGAGCGCGAGCAGTTCGGCGTGTGTGCCGCGCTCGACGATCCTGCCGCGGTCCATCACCAGGATCAAATCCGCGGCCAGGATTGTGGACAGACGATGCGCGATCACAATGCTGGTCCGCCCGGCCATGACGCGCTTCAGGGCATCCTGGATGAGAGCTTCGGATTCACTGTCGAGGTGGCTGGTGGCTTCGTCGAGGACGAGAATTCTCGGATCCTTGAGGATGACGCGCGCCAGGGCGATGCGCTGCTTCTCGCCGCCGCTCAGACGGTAGCCGCGCTCCCCCACGATCGTGTCGTAGCCGTCCGGCAGGTCCACGATGAAGCTGTGGATGTTCGCGGCCCGGGCCGCCGACTCGATCTCCGCCTGGGTCGCGTCGGTTTTGGCGTAGGTCAGGTTCGTGCGGATGGTATCGTGGAAGAGATAATTCTCCTGGGTCACCATGCCGATCGCGGTCGAAAGCGAGTCGAGCGTCACATCCCGCAGGTCATACCCGTCGATGCGGATGACGCCGTCGCTCGGGTCGTAGAGGCGCGGGATGAGGTAGGTCATCGTCGTCTTGCCCGCGCCGGAGGGCCCGACCAGCGCGACAAGTCCGCCGGGGCGCGCCCGGAAGGAGACTCCCTCCAGGGCAACGTCACGGGCCTGGGATGTGGATTCGGATTCGGCGGAGTCGGAACCGTCGCCTTGACCACTGACCATAGACGATGGACCATTTTTTCCTGCGGCCTTGGTCTGTTGTCCGTCGTCGGTGGTCGGTTTTGCCAGTGACAGGACCGCCGCGACATCTTCATGCCGCCCATAACGTTTGACATCCTTGAGCAGTTTGGATTCATCCACCCGATAGTTGAACGTGACATTGTCGAATTCGAGTTCACCTTTTACATCGCGGAGAACAATTGCCTTTTCTTTCTCAACAATATCCTGCGGCAGATCGATGACCTCGAACACGCGCTCGAAGCTGACCATGGACGTGCTGAACTCGACTGGCGCGCCCGCCAGCCCCTGTAGCGAGTCGTAGAGCTGACCGAGATACGAGCCAAAGGCCACGATGGTCCCGATGGTGAAGACATCCGTGATGACGAAGTAACCGCCCAGGCCATAGACCAGGGCCGTGCCCACCGCGCTGACGAGCCCGAAGATGACGAAGAACGTCGAGCCGACCACCGCCCGGCGGATCCCGACATCGCGCACGTTGGCGGCCCGCTCACGGAAGCGTTTTTCCTCCTCGATCGAGCGCCCGAACAATTTGACCAGCAGCGCGCCGCCAATATTGAGCGTCTCGTTCATGTGGGCGTTCATCTGGGCATTCATCTCCATCGCCTGGCGGGCAATGTCGCGCAAGACCGTGCCGAGCCTGCGGGCCGCAAGGATGAAGAGCGGCAGGATCAGCACACTGACGATGGTCAGGCGCCATTCGAGCGTGAGCATGACCGCCAGCAGGGCGACCGTTTCGATCAGGTTCGTCACGATACTGACAATGGTATTGCTGATCGCATTCTGCGCGCCGACCACGTCATTGTTGAGGCGGGACATCAGCTCCCCGACCTTGGTGTTCGTAAAGAAGCGCAAAGACATGCGCTGCAGCCGCGCAAAAAGCGCCGAACGCAGGTCATAGATCACACCCTCGCCCACCGTGGCATTCAACCGCCGCTGAATGACGTTGATCCCGCCGGTGACCGCAGGGATAGCCAGCAGCGCCAGGGCCAGCAGGATGAGTCTCTGGACGTCCTTCGCCGGGATCACCACGTCGATCATGTTGCGGAAGATCAGCGGCGTCAGAAGGGATAAACCTGTCGTCAGCAAGATCGTCACCAGCATCCCGGCGATGTGCCACCAGTATTCGCGCGCATAGGCCAGGACCCGCAGTAAAAGTTCTCTCGTTACCCTGGGCTTTTCGTCGCCCGAACGCATATACGCAAACCAGCCGTAGCCATGCATCTGTTAGTCTCCTAGTTATTTAGTTTGGTAGTTGTGTAGTTTTATAGTTCAATAGTTGTAAAGAGGTATACAAGTAGATAGGTACACAGGTCCCAACTACCTGACTATGAAACTATCTCACTATATAACTATAAAACTATCGCACTAATCGTGCAACCGGAAGAAGGGGGAGGTAGGGACCGGGAAAATGAGGGGAGTATAATTTCCTTGAGTTGGCATCCAACAATCTCGCACGGGCTTGGAGGCTCGCATGGCGGACAATCACAAGAAGAAACTATTGGAAAGACCCTGGATGGTTTTTCTACTTGTCTTTTTGAGCCTGGCTATCGTACTGACTATACTTGCCGTGATCGATGGAAAAGGTTCACCCATCGTAATCTCCACCTACTTTCTTTATGGCGGCTTGATCGCAGGATTTACCGGCTTCCTTTTTCTAAATAGGGGTAGCGGGGATAAATGGGATGGCTATGGTCAAAGTGAATATATGAAAAATGACGGATACTTTAAAAAGGTCCGGGCAGAACAAAAACCGCTTGAGCGGATCGTCTGGCCAGTTATCTTCGCTGCGGCTTTACTGGTAGCCATCGGCTATTTTCTAAGCAGGTTTTTGGCTGGCTAAGTTAACAAACAGAGCCGGTGTCCCTACACAAGGAAAGCTGCAGATTTTGGAGTACATGACTATGGGAAAGAAAAAAGGATTCGACATTATTGAAGACGCACATGAGCGCGCCAACCATAATATCAACCCATATTATTGGTTTAATCGCGTCACGCCGTTTACCATGGCGCAATGGCGGACAAACAAGTATCTGGCTCCCATTTTCTTTGTCATTTATA
Source organism: Anaerolineales bacterium (assembly GCA_049697155.1). Lineage (GTDB taxonomy): Bacteria > Chloroflexota > Anaerolineae > Anaerolineales > Villigracilaceae > Defluviilinea. Next base: position 390 of record JBAVVF010000061.1, on the reverse strand, counting down.
CAACGGTAGTCATCCTATGGCTCACTTCACTCCACCAAAATGCGGTTCAGGAGAATAAGACCTTTTGGCAGTTTATATTTGATTTCAGCAGTTCCTTCACTACTGCCAGATTTGTCAGTCTCTTGTTGTTTTCCGTTTACTGGATAATTACTACCATAGCAACAGTTCAAGTCGTTGTCGAAAGAACCTTTGCTTCACCGCCCACCTCCCCGCCTGAACGCAAGAAGGAAAAGAAAAAGAAGTATCCAAACCGCCCCAAGAATTGGGAATGATTTCTGCGAAGGGAACTATGAACCTCGAATTCAAGCGCCTGAGTGAAATTCCCTGCTCCAAATACATCGCCCTCAATACGAATCCGCTGGTGATGAAGCAAATGCCGCTGAGCAGCAG
>JBAVVF010000060.1:0-4667 GCA_049697155.1 Anaerolineales bacterium | reverse complement strand
ATGCAAAGGGGCTGCTGCTTCTGCCGGATCCATAATCTCGATTGATTACGTAAGCTTCACCGGCGATCTGGACGATTATGATCCCGAGGCGAATAAGTCCGAAGGTGTATTGGAATTGAATCTCGATGAAGTCATTACGGATTTGACCTATCCGGTCGGGCTGCCAGTGGATGGTTTGATCCGGGAGGCGGGTGAAAGCATTACCGGGCTGAGTGACAATGTGGTGACTCTCCTCGATGTCCAGCGCACGGAGACGGGTTTTCAGTTTACCTGGGAGAACTCTAACCCCACCAAGTTTCCTCTTCGGACTCACATCGGTACACCACCCGTCATCGGTGTAGACGGCATTATCTATGGCCCTTACGAAACCTTGGATATCGTGTCTATACCCATAACTCCTGCAAATGCAAAAGTAGAATGGACAACCGAAGTGGAAGTTCCCAAAGACGTTACGGGTTTTTATATCCTGCTAAGTGTTGAGTCGAAAAAACCGAGAACCTATGTAAACTATGCTCTCGACATTACGGATAAATAGGTAGTGAAAATGTAAGGGAGTTGGATATGAATCGAAACGAGATCCAAAAAGCAGTTGCAGACGGGAAGACCGTGCTTGGCATCGAGTTCGGCTCGACGCGTATCAAGGCGGTGTTGATCGGTGAGGATCATAAGCCGATCGCCTTGGGAGGCCATGAGTGGGAAAACCGATACGAAAACGGCATCTGGACCTACAGCCTCGAGGATGTATGGACCGGCTTGCAGGAAAGCTACCGGAATCTTAGCAAAGAAGTCCTTGAGAAATACAGCACCCCGCTCCAGACCATTGGCGCCATCGGCTTCAGCGCCATGATGCACGGCTATATGGCATTCGATCGGGATGGGATTTTACTCGTCCCGTTTCGTACATGGCGAAACACAATTACCGGACAGGCATCGGAGAAACTCACGGATCTCTTCCAATTCAATATTCCCCAGCGTTGGAGCATTGCACACCTCTATCAGGCAATATTGAACAAGGAACCCCATGTCAGGGATATCAGCCATCTGACCACGCTGGCAGGCTATGTCCATTGGAAGCTGACGGGGCAAAAGGCCTTGGGTGTTGGCGAAGCATCGGGCATGTTCCCCATCGATAGCAGGACCAACGATTACGATGAGCATAAGATCGAGTTGTTCAACGAACAGCTCAAAGCCGAAAACATCTCGTGGAGACTCCAGGACATCCTGCCCAACGTCCTCCTTGCGGGGGATGCTGCAGGCGTTCTGACCGAAGAAGGCGCACGGCTGCTCGATCCTGCGAGACAGCTACAAGTGGGTATTCGGCTCTGTCCGCCTGAGGGCGACGCAGGCACCGGCATGGTCGCGACCAACAGCGTTGCAGAGAGAACCGGCAATGTTTCCGCAGGAACATCGGTCTTTGCCATGATCGTTTTGGAAAAGGCTCTCTCGAAGGTCTATCCTGAGATCGATATGGTGGCCACGCCAACAGGCAAGCCTGTCGCCATGGTCCACAGCAACAACTGCACATCCGATCTCAATGCATGGGTCAAACTGTTCCAGGAATTTACCGATGCGCTAGGGGCGGAGATCAGTGAATCCAGACTGTTTGAGATGCTGTATCAAAAGGCACTCACGGGCGATGCGGAGTGCGGCGGGCTGCTTGCCTACAATTACTTTTCGGGCGAGCACATCACGCACCTTGAGGAAGGGCGTCCACTATTCGTCCGCACACCCGAAAGCCGTTTCACACTTTCGAACTTTATGCGCGTACACCTGTTCTCGGCCCTCGGTGCATTGAAGATCGGATTGGACATTCTTTTTGAACAGGAGCAGGTGAAGATCGACCAGATTCTAGGTCACGGTGGCTTCTTCAAAACAAGGGAAGTCGGGCAAAGAGTCATGGCAGCCGCGATGAATGTCCCCGTTTCCGTAATGGAAACCGCCGGCGAGGGCGGCGCATGGGGTATTGCCCTGCTGGCCTCCTATATGCTCCATAAGACTACGAATGAACCCCTGGAAGCCTATCTCTCCAACAAGGTCTTTGCAGAGGAAAATGGCACGACGCTCGCGCCCGATCAAGTGGATGTCAATGGCTTTACGACGTTCATGGAACGCTACAAAAAGGGACTTGTCATTGAAAGAGCCGCAGTGGAAGGGTTGAGGTAGACAAGTAAGCAGATAGACAGGTACACAAGCAGCCACATTACCTGTTTACTTGTGTACAAACTTTAGGAGCAAACATGCTGGAGAAACTCAAACAGGAATTAGTCGAGCTTCATCTCGAACTTCCCAAAAATAACCTCGTTGCCTGGACGAGCGGCAACGTCAGTGCGCGTGACAGGGAGACCGGCCTGGTTGCCATCAAGGCGTCGGGCGTGCGCTATGAAGATTTGCGCCCCGAGCATATGATTGTGGTTGACCTGGATGGAAAAGTTATCGAAGGAGACTTCAAGCCTTCCTCTGATACTGCCAGCCACCTTTACATCTACAAACATCGCCCGGACGTCAGCGGTGTCGTGCATACCCATTCCGGATATGCGACTGCATTTGCAGCTGTCAACAAACCCATCCCCGTCGTGCTGACAGCCATCGCGGATGAGTTCGGGGGGCCGATTCCGTGCGGCGGGTTTGCCATCATCGGCGACGAATCGATCGGGAAGGTGGTCGTCGAGAGCATTGGAAAATCGCCGGCGGTGCTGCTCAAGAACCACGGTGTGTTTACCGTTGGCAAAGACGCGCAGGCGGCGGTCAAGGCTGCCATCATGACTGAAGATAACGCCCGGACCGTCTGGCTTGCCATGCAAATCGGAGTACCGGATGAAATCCCTCAGGAAGATGTGGAGAAACTGCATCAGCGTTACACTCATATATATGGGCAATAAAGGTCGATTTCAGACCTCACAGGTCTTAAGACCTGTGAGGTCTGTATGACGAGGAGACGAAATTATGATTGATTTGAAACAATACGAAGTCTGGTTTGTAACGGGCAGTCAGCATTTGTATGGCCCCGAGACCCTCGAGCAGGTGGCCAAGTATTCGCGCGCGATCGCGGCGGCGCTGGATGCTTCCACGACCATCCCGGTACAGGTCATCTTCAAACCGGTGCTAACCACGCCGGAGGCGATCCGCGAACTATGCCTCGCAGCCAACTCCGCCAATAACTGTGCCGGTCTGATCACCTGGATGCACACCTTTTCCCCCGCCAAAATGTGGATTGCAGGATTGAGCCTGCTCAGGAAACCCTTCCTGCATTTGCATACCCAGTTCGGTCGCGAGATCCCCTGGTCTGAGATCGACATGAATTTCATGAACCTGCACCAGTCCGCGCACGGCGATCGCGAATTCGGGTTCATCGGCAGCCGGCTGCGGCTCAACCGCAAAGTCGTGGTTGGTCACTGGCAGGATGAGGCTGTTCAATCTGAAATCGGCATCTGGACACGCGCCGCCTGCGCCTGGGCGGACTGGCAGGGGGCGAAGATCGCCCGCTTCGGCGACAACATGCGGGATGTGGCCGTCACGGAGGGGGACAAGGTCGAGGCGCAGCTCCGCTTTGGCTATGACGTCTATGGCTACGGGGTCGGGGATCTGGTCAAGGCCGTGAACGAAGTCGGCGACTCCGAGGTCGACCAGTTGGTGCAGGCTTATCTTGATGAGTACGAGGTCCCTTCGGCTTTGATGCCCGGCGGCGAGGGGCATGCCTCGGTGTGCGAAGGCGCGCGCATCGAGATTGGGCTGCGGAACTTCCTGAGTGCAGGCAATTTCAAAGCCTTTACAACGACATTTGAAGATCTGTACGGCCTCAAGCAATTGCCCGGCCTGGCCGTGCAGCGCCTGATGCGGGATGGCTATGGCTTTGGCGCGGAAGGTGATTGGAAGACGTCTGCATTGGTACGTGCCATGAAAGTCATGAGCGCCGGGTTGAAAGGGGGAGTGAGCTTTATGGAGGACTACACCTATCACTTCCACAGTTCAGGTGACAAGGTGCTCGGCGCTCACATGCTCGAGGTCTGCGAGTCGATTGCGGCGGGCAAACCCCGGCTGGACGTGCTGCCGCTTTCGATCGGCGGCAAAGCCGACCCGGTGCGCTCGATCTTCGATGCCAACACCGGTCCCGCCATCTGTGCCTCCGTCATGGATATGGGTCAGCGCTTCCGGATGGTCGCCAGCGTCGTGGATGTGATCCCGACCGAGGCGCCTCTGCCCAGGCTCCCGGTGGCGCGCGCGCTGTGGGTGCCGCGCCCGGATCTCAAGACCGCCGCGGCGGCCTGGATTTACGCAGGCGGCGCGCATCACACGAGTTTCAGCTATGCGGTCACGGCCGATCATCTGCGCGACTTTGCCGAGATGGCCGGGATCGAGTTCCTGTTGATCGATGAAAAGACCTGCATCGAAGATTTCAAAAAGGAGCTGCGCTGGAATGATTTGTACTATCACATGGCAAATGGGCTGTAATCCATAGGAATGACTTCAGAGAATAAGTTGTTAACTACAAATTTATCGGGTGCGGTTATACAGAAAAAACATTATCCAACTCATCAATTGCTTTAGGGTTACGCGTCGCGGGACCGGAACCCGTCGGGACCGCACCGATGTAAATTGGGGTACACAGACCGCACTCTGGAATAGTCTCCAGGGTGCCTTCGTTTTAACTGTATATGCCAGAAGAAGGG
>JBAVVF010000059.1:0-14883 GCA_049697155.1 Anaerolineales bacterium | reverse complement strand
AGGGCAATCATGGAAACATCTACGGGCATAGTCGTACTCTCCTTTTGGTATATAGTCTCCGATTAGATACCGGATGTCAAAGACAGATATATATCTGTCTTTGACATCTGAGTTCTAAGGTAGTCTGGAGTCCAAAGTCTCCAGACTTTGGGAATCCGACGACAGGAGTCGCCAGACTCCACATCATTTCTTCAACTCCAACAGCACACGCCTGACAATCTCTTCCACTTGCGCATCCAGGTTGCCGGATGGATTTGAGGCGGGAGTGGAAGATGCCCCTCCGCTGAACAAGCGTCGCTGGGCCGGATCATCCGTCGAGCCGGGAGAGAACGCAGCCTCCGGGGCCGTGCGGATTTCGTAAGCCAGCTTCTTGATGTTATAGAGATGATGCACCGTGATGTTATCACCGGTGATCGCGCCGCCCACTCCGCCGGAGCCGAGCGTCATCGAGGGCATGACGCCGGTTGTGTAGCCCGTTGTCCCCAGCGTGCCCAACGTGTTGACGACAATCCGAAAGACAGGCTTCTCCAGTCCAAATCGCATAATGATGTCATTATCCTGCGCATGGATGACCAGCGAATGACCGCGCCCTCCATAATTGATCAATTCAATGCAGCGTTCGCAGCCTGCTTCCCAGCCATCAGCTTCGTACCAGCCAAGAACCGTCGTGAGCTTTTCCCCGGAAAGCGGTTCTTGCGTCCCCACGCCGTTGAGCTTCACCACAAGGATGCGGGCCCAATCAGGAACGCTGAATCCGTACATCTGCGCGAGCTGCTGCGGGCTGCGGCCGACCGCTTTCGGATTGGGTAAATGACCAACGAAAAGGTTCCTGGCCAGGATCTGTTTGATCTTGTCATCGACGAAATACGCACCTTCCGCCTTCATCAGCTCTTCGAGCCGCGCCGCGATCGGGCGGTCCGCGACGACGGCTTGCTCTGTGGCACAGATCACGGAATGATCGAATGCCTTCGAGGCAACAATGTACTTTGCCGCGCGCTGAACATCCGCCGAGCGATCCACGTACGCCGGGACGTTGCCCGGGCCCACGCCATAGGCAGGCTTGCCCACCGAATGGGCAGCCCGCACCATGTCCGAGCCGCCGGTGGCCAGGATCAGCGCCACGTATTTGTGCTTCATCAGCTCCTGCGTCCCCTGCAGAGAGACTTTGGTCATGCAGGAGATCAAGCCCTGCGGCATGCCGGCCCGCTCTCCAGCCTCCGCCATGATGCGAATGGTCTCTGCACAGCACTTGGCCGCGAAGGGATGCGGCGCGATGATGATGGCATTCCTGGCTTTGACCGCGATCAACGTCTTGTACATCGTTGTCGAAGTGGGATTGGTGCTGGGAGTCAACGCGGCAACGACACCCATCGGCCAGGCAATATCATACGTCTTCCTGACCGGGTCATCGCAGATCACACCCACCGTTGGAATATCCCGAATGGCTTCCCAGAGCAGCTGCGACGACAATAAATTCTTCAGAGTCTTGTGCTCGGGAACGCCGTAACCTGTTTCCTCAGTTGCCATTTTGCCAAGCGTTACAGCCGCGTCGGCCGCGGCCTGGGCCATTGCCGCGCAGATGCGGTCCACTTCGGCTTGCGTGGCACTGAGGAATTTCCGCTGCGCGTCGCGGGCCTGGACGGCCAGCGTGCGGGCTTCCTGGATGGATTGAAGGTCATTATCAAATTCGGCCATAGGAATTCCTTATGTCGTTGCGAGCCGTAGGCGAAGCAATCTCCTCGCGAATGAGGGGGGTTGCTTCGGGCTTCGCCCTTGCAATGACGGCTAGTAGTTAAACGGATGACTTGCTACCTCTAGGACTTTATTTTGAAAAGCAGCCGCGGCGGCCGCACAGGCAGGCTGGTCGCCGGTCAACATGGCGCCCATGTAATTCGTCTCCGAGGGCGGCATCGTCAGCGAAACAATCGTCACATCCGCGGCTTTCAGAGCAGCATCCAGCGCCACCAGACCCTCGTTCGGCGGAGCGATGAGATAAGCAATCGGCGACCCGGGAGGGATGCTGCAGACTTTCGAAAGATAAGAACCGGTCCTCGAGATCACATGCGCGAAGAACGCGATGGAATCATCCTCGTTGGCGGAGTACCAGATTGCCTGAGTCTTCATATACCTGACCGCAGCATTCAATCCTGCCCGGACTTCCGCGGGGTCCGGTCCCGCCAGGATGGCCATGATTTCGCCCGAGAGTTTGCCGGAGGTATGCTTTGCTCCCGCATAGAACGAGCGCGCATAGACGACTTCCACGTCCGCCATTTTTGTGGACTCATCGATCGAAACATAGGTCGCGTCATCGTTATCCGCGCTGATCAGGCCGATGGAACGCTGTTCGGGAGCCAGCTTGAGCCGCTCCGCGAAGTTGCGAGCCACCTGTGGGATCAGTTGGACAGCCAGCGGAGTTGCATAGATTGGGTCAAGGATCGGCATAGTTTCTCTTTTGGAGTCGGGGAGCAAGCTCCCTGCCAACAGTGGCACCATCGGACTCCCTAATCACTTCGTCAACTTCAACTTTACACCAGAAGCCTGGCTTTTGCACATGTTCTGGGCCCACTGCACCACAAATGCACCAACTTCGAGCGGATTGGTGCCGCCGTTCTCAAAGATGTTACGGACCACATCCCGGTCGGCGTTCGTTTCACTGTATCTGGGTTTGTAACCCATGTAGGCACGCATCGATTCGGCCCGACCCATCCCTGGACGCTCGCCAATGAGCAGGATCACCACATCGGGCTTGATTGGCTCGCCGACATCGTTCATCACGCCGACACGGGCATACTTGATGAAGAATGGCTTCCGAACGTCAGACCCGCGTTCTGCACTCCCTGCCTGATCACAGGGAAAATCTTGCGCAGTTTCGCTTCGATGGCAGTAGCGGAAAGTCCATCGCCAACCGCCATCTGAATATTGACATTCTTCTGACACTTCTCACTAATTATACGTTTAGCGTCGTCATTGAGCAAATGTCCCGGATCGGGGCGCAGGAGATGTTCCTGCTTTCCACCTGTGATTTTGGTCTGGACGCTGAAGGGATCGAACTCGTCCCAAAGCTTCTGGTTGACATCCCGATGGAGCGCGTCCTGCATCACAGCATGGTCACCCTGAAACAGCAGCAGCAAGGCGATGCCGTAATGACCGCGTGCGGAAACTTGACGACACTGGTCTCCGAGTTTACGTCGCAGCCATGCTTGCGAAACAGATCGCGAGCCGGTCCATGCCGCACCAGTAGACCCACCTCCTGTAAAATCTCCAGCGACACATCGTGTACACGTTCGACCTGTTCCTACGTGAGAAGTCCTGCAAATGCCATGTTCCACATTCTCTAAAGTAAATTATGTCGCTGCTTCGTAGCGTCTGCCGCGCCACGAAGCAACGACATGAAATTTCACATCAGCTTTCTTTTAAAGTGCGGATTTACTTTTTCCCGGGGCTTTTTCTTCGGCATCAACTTGTCGGTCGCGATCTTCGCCAGCTTTTGGCCCTCGAGCACCAGCTTTTCCTGCCGGGCGATGAGGATCCCGGTAATCCTGTGGAACTGATTATCCCTGAATGTGAGATGCTGAACCCGCAGCTTCGACGCCAGCGCCTGAATTTCCTCCACTGGGAACATTTGCAGGCCGGCCCGTGTAACTTTCAGCGAGGCGGCCGCGGTCGCGAAACGCGCCGAGGCTTCGAGTTTCCAGCCGTTTAAATATCCATAGATGAAACCTGCCGAAAACGTAGCGCCGGCCCCGCAGCCATCCACGGCTTTTACTTTCGGCGCGTGCACATTGATCGCGTGATGGCCCTGCGCGACCAGGCACCCGGCCTTCGCCATGGTGATGAGCGCGATTTTGATGCCGCTTTTCAGGATCTTGCGCGCCGTCTGCAGCATCGCACCAGTCTTGCCAAGCTGCGCGGCATCCGTTACGGCCTGGCAGATTGTGACGCGCCCGGCATATTTTTTCAGGAGCTGTGCGTCTTTATGTCCATGCTCAAGGTTGAGAAAAACAGGCACATCGAGCCGGTTTGCTTCATCCATGGCGCGCACGATGTGCTCGCCATCGTACCAGTCCGCATACATGAGCTGCGAACCATGCAGGAGCGCCAGATCAGCCGTATCCAAGGTGTCCAGCGTCTCGGGCGGACGATGCCAGAAGTAGGTGCGCGCGCCGGTCTTGTCCGATACATTGACCTCCATGGGCGTCCTGATCTCCTTTGAGAAGCGGACCTTGCCCTGCACGCCCCATTCCTGTAATTGATCGGCCAGTGCATGACCGCGTGAGTCATCGCCAACCGCCGTACCGATCATCCCAGCCGGCACACCCCACTGGCGCAGCAGGCAGGCGATGATCGCGGCATCGTCAAATACGAACTCGCTGAACTCTCTTACAAGCGCGCCCGTATTATGCCTGGGCAGCCGGTCGATCACCATGATCGTGACCGGTGTCAGCATGCCGAAGCCTACATAAGCCGGAGGGATTCTTCTGGTTGTGTTCATAATAGCCTGTATGTCGTTGTGAGCCTTCGGGAAGCAATCTCCTCATAAACTGAGAATAATTTTAGCAGGAGGAGATTGCTTCGCCACTCGCTTCGCTCGGGCTTGCGACGACATTATGCACGAAGCATCTCGCCTTTCGGGTCATCCAATACAGTACTGCCTGCCTGTGTTTGAGCAGCGCATCTCTGCCAGTGAAATCTCCTTTATCAAGCTGCACGCAGAAACCCTGACCACTTTGGTAAGGGTTATCCAGCGGCGTGATATCGGTCGTAAAATAGTGATACCTTTTTTTGAGCCGCAGTGAGTCAAGCACCCTGTACCCGCCAACTTCGATGCCGAATGCCTGGCCCGCTTCCATCAGCATATCCCAGACCATGACCGCGCAGCTCGGCCGGACATACAGTTCCCATCCGAGCTCACTGACGTAGCTGGCGCGCTGCGCCCAGACCGGTGCCCCGTTGTCTTTCTTTCCCAGCTTTGCAAGATGATAGGCAATGTTGACTCCATAGATTCCCCCGTCGATAATGACAATCTCAGCCTGGTCTCTCATCGATCAGCCTTCCCGAGTTGGATTTTGCTGCCTTAATGCTGTGAGGCGGGATTGTGTCTCGCCCTGCGAAAAACTCTCTCACGCCGATTAGACTCTATCCGAAATAAAACGGGACGCTGATTCACGCTGAAAAACGCAGATATTTTCTTTTTGAATCAGCGTAAATCAGCGTTTTTCTGCGTCCAAAAAGATACATTGCGCTATTACGGATAAAGTCTATTATATAAGAATGCGACTGAATTTGGTGGAATTCTCTTTATAATTGCCAGTAGGGCGGGTTTGAAACCCGCCATCACTTATGGTATTAAGATTGTCAGGCTATCCCCCTTCGGGGATGCTCCGCGAAAAACCTGACCTACAATTTACGGGAGAGAGAAATTATAGCTGACCTACCAAAACAGGCGCAGGTTATCATCATCGAGGGCGGTGTGGGCGGATGCAGTATCGCTTATTATCTCACGTCGATGGGATGGAAGGATGTCATCCTCCTGGAACGCCATGAGCTGACCAGCGGCTCAACGCGGCATTCGGCAGTCTCGTCGGGCAGATGCGCTCGGACACCAACCTGACGCGCATGATGCACTACAGCACCGACCTCTATCGCCGCCTCAAAGCCGAGACCGGACAGGACACCTCCTGGCGCGAGGTGTGCGGTATCCGCCTCGCCTCCTCAGCAGAATGCATGCTGGAGATTAAGCGCCTGGTCGGGATGGCGCGCTCCTTCGGGGTGGAGATGGAATTGATCTCCCCGAAGGAAGCGCAGGAACGCTTCCCGCTCATGTCGCTGGACGACATTGTCGGCGCGACAGTAGTACAATCGCCGTTGTGGGATCCGAAGGGCAAGCGGATCAGGGCATAAAGCCCTTTATGCAGGAGCAAAGATGCCAGCGAATCGCACAAAATCAGTGAGAGTTGGGTGTTTGGCGGGTCTATTGTTGGGACTGTTGGCAGGAATAGTCCTCGCAATCCGCTATCAAAATATCACGAACTGCTACGAGAACAGACCGCTTTTGACAAGCTTCGGTGTCATGCTCGGCCCCGACCAGGTCGAGCAGTTGGTCGAACAATCCCGTCAGTTTGCCTACAAAAATAGTTTCCGGCTCGACGTTGGTGTTTTCGACCCACAGGATGAAGAGTTCCGGATCCGCATGCTACGAGAAGATGTCGAAGTCATTGCCAAACGCTCGGGCCTTTCGGGAAGCTTCGAAGTTGGATTTTACAATTACGATTGCATCAATCCAACCACGGTTTCAGATGTTGGTGAGTTAGTAAACGACTTCAAGAGCTTGATTGGCGAAATTCCAAATGTGGTAATCACTGAAGCAAAGTGATTCGCATATCGTGTATCGTTCAGGCAAGGCGGGGTCTTCTCCTATCCAGTTGGGGTTTTGGCACACGGAACCGCGCAAGGGAGCATTCTGTCGGTTCACCCGTGCGCCTCAGATTGCATGGCAGCAGATACAGAGCGAGGCATGGCATTGCCGTTCTCCGCTTGACAAACCTTTCCAGTTCCGATAAATTAGCTCACAGATGGATAATTCCATCGAATTTCCAACGAACGGAGGTGCGCTCACATGTCAGCTTATTTCAACAGAATAGTGTCTGCTATGTGAGTGCACCCGTAGTCTGCATCGTCTCTTCGATTTCCAGTAGAGGCACGCTGATCGTGCCGAAGATCCCTGGCCACGGGTGCGCTTTGCATAGCAGCTCGTGGTTTTTTGTACCTTTGCAGCCTGATCAAAAGGTACCCAGCCCCCTGCAGCGGTTGAAACCGCGGCTATTTTTTAATATCCTGTATGGGCAACCCGTCATGATTGTTGAGTAATTTATTTCGGCCGGGCGGGTCGCCCCCACCTCCGGAGATCGCAGAGTTATGTCTTCCCGCACCAAAAAGTTCCTCTCATACTACAAACCCTACCTGGGCTTATTCATTTCAGTGATGATCTGCGCAGTGCTCATCGCCGGGATTACGCTCCTGCTCCCGCTGCTCACCCGCTACATTACCAAAACGGTTCTGGCGGGCGAAGTGCCGGATGCGCTCGGCGAAATCTATCGGGTCGGCGCGCTCATGCTGCTGCTCATCCTGATCCACACGGTCTGCAGCTTTTACGTCGACTATCGCGGCCATGCCATGGGGGCAATGATGGAAAGCGATATGCGCAGTGAGTTGTTCGACCACTACCAGAAACTATCCTTCCACTTCTACGATGAGCAGCGAACCGGACAGTTGATGTCCCGCATCACCAACGACCTGTTTTCGCTGGCGGAGTTCTATCATCACGCGCCCGAGGATTACCTGATCTATTCGGTTAAGTTCATCGGCGCGTTCATTGTCCTGGCCAGCATCAACGTCAAATTGACGGTGGCTGTCTTTCTGTTTTTGCCGGTCCTGGCGATCTTTTCCCTGTACTTTACAAAGAAGCTGAATGCCGCATTCAAAAGGAGCAGAAAACGCATCGGGGATGTCAACACGCAGGTAGAGGATACGCTGGCCGGCATCCGCGTAGTGAAATCCTTTGTCAACGAGGAAACGGAAAAGAAAAAGTTTGCCTACGAGAATGCCCGCTTCCTGGAAAGCCGGAAAAGCATTTACAAAAACGAGTCATTCATCTGGCAGGGAGTCGATGCGATCGCAAAGCTCATCACCGTTACCGTGATCGTCTACGGCGGCGCGAACATCCTGAATGCGCGCCTTGACCTGGCTGATCTGATCACCTTCCTGCTATATATCGGCAATTTCATCGAGCCCATCCAAAAGCTGACGCACATGACCGAGCAGTTCCAGGAAGGGCTGACCGGCTTCGCGCGCTTCATGGAAATCATGGAGATCGAGCCGGAGATTCAGGACTCGCCCGGTGCCGTTGAGCTGAAGCATGTCCAGGGAAACGTCGAATTCAGAAATGTAGGTTTCCGCTATCGTGACCAGCATGCCCATGTGCTGAAGAACCTCTCCCTGGCAGTCAGAGCCGGCGAGACGGTTGCCCTGGTCGGGTCGTCCGGCGTCGGCAAGACGACCTTATGTTCGCTCATTCCTCGCTTCTACGAGGTCAGCGAGGGAGAAATCCTGCTGGATGGCATAAACATCAGGGACATCAAATTGAGCTGCCTGCGAAGGAACGTCGGCGTCGTGCAGCAGGACGTCTATCTGTTTGCCGGAACCGTGCTGGAGAACATCCGCTACGGAAAGCCGGATGCATCGCAGGCGCAGATCGTCGAGGCTGCCAGGAGAGCCAACGCCCATAACTTCATCACGGCCCTGCCGGACGGATACGATACCGACATCGGCCAGCGGGGGGTGAAACTATCGGGCGGGCAAAAGCAAAGGCTGAGCATCGCGCGGGTCTTCCTGAAGGATCCGCCGGTGCTGATCTTCGATGAAGCCACCAGTTCGCTCGACAATGATAGCGAAAAAGTTGTCCAGGATTCGCTGGAGGCGCTGGCGAGGGATCGTACGACCTTTGTCATCGCCCACCGCCTGTCGACCATCCGGAAGGCGATGAGGATCCTGGTTCTGACCGATCGCGGCATCGAGGAACAGGGAACCCATGAAGAATTGCTGGCATTGGATGGCATTTATGCGCGGTCATACAATATGCAATTCGACAATGCCTTTGCCCAAATTGACTTCAAGGGATAGTGTCCTATCGTAGTATAAGAAGCCACGGATTTCACGGATTCTCACAGAACATTTTCATAAAATCAGTGCAAATCCGTGTAATCCATGGCAAAGGACAAGTTATGGTACACTCTTCACATGGCAACCCGAATCGAACGCGATTCGTTGGGTGACGTCCATGTCCCGGCCGATGCCCTCTACGGTGCCCAAACCCAGCGTGCAACTCAAAATTTTCAAATCTCAGGACTAAAGCCTCGCCAGGCCTTCATCTGGTCGATGGCGGCGATCAAACGCGCCGCGGCCGAGGTCAACCGCGACCTTGGCCTGCTCGATGCCGAACGCGCCGAGGCGATCATGCAGGCCGCGCAGGAAGTCAGCGACGGGAAATGGAACGATCAGTTTGTGGTCGACCCCATTCAGGCCGGCGCGGGGACCAGTCACAACATGAATACCAACGAGGTCATCGCGAACCGCGCCACGCAGATCATGGGCGGCCGGCTCGGGGAATACCGCGTCCATCCCAATGACCACGTCAACATGGCCCAATCCACCAACGATACGATCCCCACGGCCATCCGTCTCGGCTGTTTATGGCGGTTGGATGAGTTGTTGGATACGCTAAAGACTCTCGTCGAGGCGTTGAGCGACAAGGCCGCGGAATTCGACGACATCGTCAAATCGGGGCGGACACACTTGCAGGACGCGGTCCCGGTGCGGCTGGGACAGGAGTTCGGCGCGTATGCCAAAGCGGTCGAGCGCGACGCGGAGCGCATCCGCGCGGCGGCCGAGGGGTTGCGGCGGCTGGGGATCGGCGGAACAGCCGTCGGGTCGGGGCTGAACGCTCATCCGGAATATCACACACGGATGGTCCGGAAGTTGTCCGAGCTGACCGGGCTCAAGCTGTACGAGTCCGATAACTTATTTGAATCCATGCAGTCAATGGCGGATGCGGCTCACTTCTCCGCATCCCTCCGAACCCTCGCCCTGACCCTGATCCGGATCGCCAACGACTTCCGCCTGCTGGCATCCGGTCCCTCCACCGGGCTGGATGAGATTCGTTTGCCGGCCGTCCAGCCAGGCTCAAGCATCATGCCGGGCAAGGTCAATCCCGTGATGGCAGAGATGCTCGACATGGCCATGTTCTATGTCGTCGGTCTCGACACAACCGTTGCGATGGCAGCCCAGGCTGGCCAGCTTGAACTAAACGTCATGATGCCGATCATCGCCCACAGCCTCTTCGAAATGATGCAGGTCATCATTGGCTCGGTGCATGCCTTCACGGAAAATGCAGTTCGCGGCGTCACGGCCAATCGCGAAAAAGCGGAAGGCTGGCTCACAAAGAACGCCATCGTCGTAACCGCCCTCAACCCGGTCATCGGATATGCTCAGGGCGCGGCACTTGTCAAAGAAGCGCTGAAGCGCGACATGGCCATCCGGGATGTCGCCATCGAGAAAGCCAAAGCGGGGCAGCTCAAGCACCAGGACAACGATCAACCCGTCAGTGCGGAGGAGATCGAGCGTGCGCTGAATGACATGCGGCACCTGACGGAGAGCGGGATCGCTTGAAAAGTTAAATCTATTGTAAAAAAGAAAAGAGTTTTTGAACCACTGAGTCACGGAGACATTGAGAAAAAAGCTCCGTGTCTCGGTGTCTCCGTGGTAAAAGCGTTGTTCAGATCTATATTGGATAAATATAGCAGAAGAAAAGGGCGGAGTCGGGCTGAAAACAAACACCAAGACTTCATCGTTATAAAAAGTGAATGTGACGTCCCAGGGGATGGGACAGTAATGAAGGAGATGAGCCGCGTTTCACTCAACCGGCGATGTATCGCAAGATCGACGAGCATTCAAGGGTCAGGACGTTCCGAACACGCACGAGTGAATCACCGCCGAGAGCTGCATCTCAGGCAGAGCTCCTGAAGCCAGGAATATATCCTCATCTATATCCCCCGGCTATAACCTTATCTATGGAATTTTCCGGCGTGGAATGCTACCCTTGAAAGGAAACCGTAAAAAAGATGAAGCAAGAGAGCTGACCATTTTCTATGTCTACGAAACGCATCATCCTGGCAAACAATTCGCGGCTGCTGCGAGAGATGCTTCGGCATGTGCTCGGCAAGGCAGACAGGCTCGAAGTCGTGCAGGAAAGCCCGGATCGCGAAGAAATATCCTCGGCGAGTGAGAAGTTCGATCCAGAATGGGTGATCCTGTCCCTGCCTTTGAACGGTTATAGCCGTGACTGCCTGGAAACCTGCATGGCTCAGTATCCGGCCGTGCGCTTCATTCTGCTGCCACCCGGCAACAATACGGTTAGAATGAGAGGGCAGACAGCCTTTGAGGATGATTTGTCCAATCTGTCGTTACGGGATTTCATCCACGTCCTCGCGAAGGATTTGCAGCACACCTAACAGACCAAGGAGATTGCCGAAACCACCATGAACCTGAAAGAGTTCTATCAAAACCTCGATCATCTCACTGGAAATCGCCTCGGCATTCTGCAGCACGCGCTTGGAACTTTCACCGAAAAACAGGCAGCCCAGGCCTCAGCAAGCCTGGCTTATTACACACTCTTTTCGATCTTTCCTCTCCTGCTTGTTTTCGTCGCCGGCGGCAGTTTTTTTCTGGACCGCAGTCAGGTCTTTACCGCAGTCACACAGTTCGTTCAGCAAGCCCTGCCGATATCGACCCAGGTCATCAATGAAAACCTGCGGCAGGTACTGGAGGAACGCGGGACGGCTGGAATTTTTAGCCTATTGATCCTGCTCTGGTCCGCTTCCGGGATGTTTACCAACCTGGCCTACAACATCAATCTGGCCTGGCCGCATGCCTCCCGCCGCAGCTTTTTACAGAAACGTTTGATCGGTTTATGGATGATCCTCGGATTGCTTGGTTTGATCGTTTTGTCGCTCGTCCTAAGCTGGGTTACAGGCAGGCTTCCGTTTATGGCGATTGCAGACGCCTTCCCCTCTACCCTGATCGTGCTGAGGCTTCTCTCGGGGTTCGCTTCCTGGCTGACGATCTTTCTGGTCTTCCTGACGCTTTATCGCTGGATCCCGAGCCTGCGCGTCCCGTGGCGCGCGACATTCTGGGGAGCGTTGATTGCTTCGCTGGCGTGGAAGGCCGTTACGGCTGGATTCAACTGGTATCTCGACAGCAGTTTCGGGCAGTATCAATTGATTTATGGATCGCTGGGAGCAATCGTCGCATTTCTATTTCTGATCTACATGATTTCACTGATTACACTATTTGGTGCACATTTAAGCGCAGCTCTCGAGGGCTGGGAAAAGGACAAGGTCAAAGCAGCAGCTGCGTAATTACTGGCGAGAAAGGAGTATTACAGATGGATATATTGAATCCAGCTGATTTGAAATCCCTGATTGCACAACAGGGGAAATGGTCCATATCCCTGTACATGCAAACCCACCGAATGGGACGCGAGCAGCAACTGGATCCCATCCACCTCAAAAATTTACTGGTCGAGGCGGAGACGAAGCTTTTGGCAAACGGGCTGCGCAGGCCGCAGGCTGAGAAACTGATGCGCCCGGCGGAGGGGCCGTACCGGATCGGGATACCCGGGAACGGGCCAAGGCAATCGTGCGCGATGTCGATGGCGTGACGAGTGTGATCAATGAGCTGGATATTATCCAAAACCCACAACAAATGACGAAACAGCAAACACAGAACATCCCCCCTCGCTATGGATTTTGGAGTGGAGCGCTATTTGGGACTGTGACCGGGATGGCCTCCCTGCTTACCTTCCAATACCTGACCGGGATTCTGCGCCGACCGCGCCTGCTTTCCAAAGCCATCGTGCTCGGCAAGGAGGAATTCGATCACCCGGAAACTCTGGGAATTTTCATCGCGGCCGAGAGTCTGCGATCCGGTATTCAAGTGCGGCGTCTGACCCATAATCTCAGCAAGAAGGTTTTGCATGCAGGTTATCGCAACTTTTCCGAAAGCTGGGCACGTGACTTTGGATTCGCTGCCTATGGATTGCTGACGCTGAAGCAATACGATACGGTCAAGGAAACCCTGGAAGCCTTTCTCTGGCATCAAACATCCGGCGGCCAGCTGCCGGTCAAGCTGCACTCGATGAGTATTGCAACCCGATACCTGTACTCCTTTTTTGGGCGCGAGCAACCCACCGAAATCCTGCTGCGTCCCAAATATATCAGCGGACATGGGGCCCCCTCTCTGGACGGCCAGGCGCTCCTGGTCATTGCCGCGCTGGCGTACACTCAGGAAACGGGAGATATCGTCTTTTTGGAAAATCACTGGGCAGAAATGCGGCTAGCCATGAAATGGCTCGAGCAGTACCGCAAAGGGACGGAAGAGGATCCTCTCCTCTACCAGGGTGCATTTGCTGACTGGGCCGATTCCATCGCACGACATGGCCGCGTTCTGTATACCAATGTTGTCTATTGGAAGGCCCTGGCAGAAATGGCGGTCGCGGCCACGCGTCTGGATTTGCAGCAGGAAGCTGTCGATTATTTCGTGCAGGCGGAGAATGTCCTGCGGGCGATCAACCGGCATTTCTGGCGGCAGGACCTTGGTTACTTTATTACCAGTGAAGAGCTGGCGCAGCTGAGCAGTGATGGAAATTTGCTGGCGATTGCCTGGGGGCTGACAAAGCCCGAACAGGCGGAATGCATACTTGCCGTGATGGAAGAGGCGGGCATGGCCGAACCTGTTCCCACCCGGGTCACGCATCCTTCCTATCCCCGGCATCTCATCGCGCTTGAAAATCTTCTCGGCGGGATGGGGAACTATCACACCGATGCCTCCTGGCTTTGGATCGGTGCCTGGCACATTATCGCCCTGACGAAAACCGGCCGCCTGGAGGATGCTCAAAAACTGGTTACGCGTGTTCTGGAGGTCGTGGTGCGAGACCGGCAGGTAAACGAGGTTCATGCACCGAGCGGCAAGCCGCTGTCCAGCCGCTGGTACACACCGGAAGCCCCGCTTACCTGGAATGCGGGTATGATTGTCTATGCCTGTCATATATTCGACAGCAGGCAGCAGGAACAGCGCAATATTCTCTCTCTTTTCAATAAAACCGCGGAGTAAACTTGCACATTGCATTCTTTACCAATTTTTATCACCCCATTGTGAACGGTGTTGTCCGTTCCGTGGCTTCGTTTCGCGAAGTGCTGATGAAGCAGGGTCACAATGTGTTCGTCTTTGCACAATCGGATGGGTCATACCAGGATCACGAGCCGTTCATTTTCCGTTATCCCAGCCTGTCTTTGCCGCTGCCCGGAGATATTTCGGCTGCCATCCCCGTTTCTCCTTTTGTGGATCAATTGCTGCCGACGCTCAAGCTGGACGTGATCCATACCCATCACCCGGTCCTTCTGGGCCAGACGGCCGCGCGCAAAGCCGCCGAGCTGGATCTGCCGCTCGTTTTTACGTTCCATACCCAGTACTGGGAGTACACCCATTACATTCCTTTTCCTCAGGAGGCAATTCAGGAGTTCCTGAAGAATGCCGTGCATAGGTGGCTGCGGGATTTTATGCAGAAGTGTCAACATATCATTATCCCCTCGGAAAGCATCAGGGAGATCCTGGTTCGCAACTATGGTTTGGAGGAACGCTACACTGTAATCCCGACCGGGACGGATCTCGAGCCATACCGCTGCGCCGATTGGAAGGCTCTGCGCAAGGAAAAAGGCTGGCAGGATGAGACCGTGCTGATCTCGGTAGGACGTCTGGCCCCCGAAAAGAACTGGGACACTTTACTCCAGGCGTTTGCAAAGGTTTGTGCGCAGCGGCCGGGTTTGCGCCTCGTGCTCATTGGCGATGGCCCCGCCAAAGGAACACTCGAAGCGTTGACGGCAGAATTAGGCATCGCTCAACAGGTCACCTTCACCGGTGTTTTACCCTTCGAAGATGTCCCCTGTTATCTGAAAGCTGCTGACATGTTTGTGTTTGCCTCCGTCACGGAAACACAGGGACTGGTCACCATCGAGGCGATGGCCGCAGGATTGCCCATCGTCGCGGTGGACGGCAGCGGGACGCGCGACATCGTCGAGCACGGCAAGCAGGGACTCCTGGTCGAGAATGATACAGACGCGCTCGCAAAGGGGATCAACGAACTCCTGTCAGATGCGGAGCAACTGAAACGCTTCAGTACCAGCGCACAGAAGAAATCCAGGATGTTCGATATCAATCAATTGGGAAAACAGCTCGTCAGTGTATACGAAAAAGCCATTGAAGATAAAAAGC
>JBAVVF010000058.1:0-1588 GCA_049697155.1 Anaerolineales bacterium | reverse complement strand
GAATGAAGCAATAGTGACTATTCTTCACAGTCGCATGATATGCAGTTATATTGAATTTAGTAAGCGTAGAAAGTGGGGATTTTCTGAAACTCGGATCGTGGTAGATAGTACGGATACCCCTCTGGGTATTTTCTACGGAGCCGGCTATTCGATCAAACCATGTTCGCGTGCATAGCGTACTAGATCCACCCGGCTGTGCAACCCGAGTTTTTCGGATAGATTCGCGCGGTGACTCTCGGCTGTACGGACACTGATGCTTAGCTCTTCACCAATTTGGCGGTTGGTGTAGCCCTGGACGATCAGTTTCAGCACTTCGGTCTCACGCGGGGTCAATGCGGCGATAGGTTTTGAGGATGTGGCGACCGGACTTCCTTCGTCGCTCAAAAGCTTGCGAACCATCGCTGGGTCAACGTACAGGTCGCCGCGCAATATCGTATGGATGGCAGATATTAGCTCGGTTTCCGCAGCATGTTTCAAAATATAGCCGCCTGCGCCGGCCTTGAGCGCCGCTCTGAGCAATGCTTCATCTTCGTGAATGGTCAAAAACAAAATGCGCAAATCGGGGAATTGCAGCTTGATTTTTTTGGTGACTGAGATGCCGTCCAGATCGGGCATGCTCAGATCGAGAACAAGTATGTCCGGCTGCGCCTTCTCGACCATGTCGATGGCTTCGTAGCCTCCGGTTGCTTCACCAACCAGCTCCATTGTGGATTCAGAATGAATCAGTGCCCGTAAGCCAGTTCGCACAATGGCATGATCGTCGGCGATCAAGACTTTAATCATTGAAGGGAACCTCAGCTTTCACTGTCGTACCTTTTCCCGGTGAACTTTCAATGGTGAATGTTCCACTCAGCATCTCGACTCGCTCCCGCATCCCAAACAGGCCCAGCTGGTCTTCCATCATCGCGACCGTGGGAATAAAGCCAATGCCATTGTCCTCAATGATGGCGCTCACACGTTTATGTCTCCGGCTCAGTAGCACATCGACGCGTGTAGCCTTGGCATGCAGAACTACATTGGTAAGCGATTCTTGCACAATACGGAACAGTGCTGTTTCAATCTCAATTGGTAAACGGTTTTCCTGGTCTTGCATACCCACGCATTCGAATTCCACCTTTATGTTGTTTTGGCGGCTGAATTCAGAGATAAATTGGTGAAGTGCGGTAATCAGTCCCAGATGATCGAGGCTGGCCGGTCGCAGATTGACAGCTAGTCGATGGAGGTTTTCCCGAATTGTGTTCGTAGTGGCATTCAACTCGGTAATGCCGCTGCGAATCCTTTCCGGTTGATCGGCCTCGCGATCCAACAGACCGAGTTGCACTGTTAAAGCGGCTAACATTTGGCCAGACTCGTCGTGTAACTCACGAGAAAGGTGGAGACGCTCATCCTCCTGAGCCTTCATCAGGCGCTGTGAAAGTGCGTGCAGCTGGCGGTTTGACATCCGTACTTCATCGAAGAGCCAGGTATTCTGGATGGCAACGGCAGCTAAATTGGCATAGGATTGCAGTAGGATTTGTTTATCTTCCGAGAAGAAATCCTTAAACTGGCTAAGCATTTTGAGTGTTCCGATTGGTTTACCGCTGAAGGT